>NZ_JBEXLL010000007.1:47910-144117 GCF_040609955.1 Nocardia sp. NPDC004568 | reverse complement strand
TTCCTGGCCTGTGAGCAGTTCTGCTCGCTGACCGAAGCCCAAGTCCTTGCCGAGGACTGGCGCATCGAGTACAACACCTACAGGCCGCACGGATCGCTGGGCTTTCTCACTCCCGAAGCGTTCCGGCAGCGATGGACACCGACCGAGTTCAACCAACCGCAACTCGCATGATCGGTGGATCCGCCATCGGGGCCCAGTCAGAATGTCAGGTCCCAGGCGTAGAAGAGGGCGCGCCGTGCCCGGGTGGCCAGTGTTTCGAGCATGGATCCGTAGCGGTCGGCGTCGAGGATTCCCTCCACGATGACCAGTTGTCGGCGGGGTAGGCAGGTGGTGGCGATGAGTTCGATCAGCTCGATGTTGAATGCGCCGGGAGTGTCGGGTTCGCGCAGGATGGTGCGTCGGATGTTGTCTTGGGCGATCAGGGTGGATCGGCCGTGGTCGTATCGCTGGTGCAGGGCGCGGGCGACGGTGGATTTGCCGGAGCCGGAGTTGCCGCGCAGCACAAGCAGTGTTCCGTTCCGCGGGCTGTGGGAGAGTGGGCCGGGCATAGCCTCACGCTAGCGTTCGCGGTGAAACGTTCTCGAGGTCGGTGGCGTGCTGTCGATGTGCGCCTTAGCACCACCAGTGTCTACGACAGAACCACCCGTCACCACCACTGTCGTTGTCACCGTTGCCGCCCGTCGACGGGTAGTCGAGGTCGGGTGTGGTCTGGCGGCGCGGGTCGTCATCGGTGCCCGGTAGCCTGTCGGGCCCCCACCACTCCCTCTCACGCGTCTCCCGTTGAGCCGCTTCCAGGTCCAGTCGGGCCCGGCACGCGCCGATCGCGCCGAGCCGACCGTCCCATGCGGCGACATCCGCGTGCGCGATTGCAGCGAGATAAGGGACAGCGGCCCGATGGGCGGCGGATTGCATCGCCGTCACCTGGTCGGCGACCGGAGCCGATGTCGGCTCCCGCTGCAATTCCGGCTCCATCACTGCACTACCTTCGGCGACCAGCCGCTCGTTGACGCTGGGGCCCGGCGGCGGATCGCTGATATCGAACGAGGCCGCCGGATGCAAGAACACGAGGTTGCTCGAGGTGGCCGGGTCAGCGCGAACTACTGTCACCCTACTGTGGGCCGGCACCATCGCTTTGACCCTGTCGGGCAGTACGTGCGCCAAATCCGGCTGACACGCCGAACCCGACCCGATCTGTGCCAACGACAACAGAAGTCGGGTGCCGTCGACTGAGACCCACACCCCGGAACCGCCGGCCGACTCCACCGTCGCGATGAAGATCGCGCTCCTGGAGGTGCCCGTATATGGCTCCGGCTCCCGGGCGGCTTCCTCGGTGGCATTCTCCGGCGCTGCCGAGTCTTGCGAGGCGACACCGACCCCGCAGCAGCACAACAGCGCCGCACCGACGACACCGACCACGACCCAGGTATTGCGTTTCGATCCGTTCCGTCGCCGGTCCGAGGGGGCAGCGGAGCCGGCCCGATATGACGAGGATCTACCGAACTGTTGAGCCAACGAAGGATCGTCCTTTCAGATTTGTACAGAAAATACAGCGGGTCGCAGGAATGCGGGGATGGCTGTACGGCTTTTAGCTACTCGGGCGGACAAAACGGGTCACGCCATCGTCCAGGCAGCCATACTGACCCGAGGGCTGGACCGCTACCGACGTCCTGGTCCTCGATTTCACTGCGTGGTCAGGGCCTCCATACCGTGCGCGTCGCGGCACTGCTGGCAGGAGGGTTCGCAGCGGCGTCGGTGGCGGTGGTATTCGGCGTCGGTGCCGCATGTGCCGGCCCGGGGGCGAGGGTGGTCATGCCGCGTCGCTCTCCGGCGTCGCCAACGTGGCGACCTTTGCCTGCACGGTGGCGGTCAGGGAGGCGGTGCGGTTCAATGGATGTGGGTGCGTCGGTGATAGGGGATCGACCCGAGGTGTACCGATGCGATCGAAACCTATTCCCTCATCACGTTCTGCGGCTCCATCTCACCGGGACCAGCCCGGATTGAGCGACCCACCCGCTTCCGTGGTCAACGACGAAACCTGGCTCAGCACTCGCGACGTTGCACAGCGACTGAAGATTCCGGTGAAAACCTTGTCGTCGTGGGCTGCGGCGGGCCGTGGCCCACGATTCGCGCGGATCGGCAGGTACCGCCGGTACCGGCTGGCCGATCTCCTGGCTTGGGAACAAGAGCGACTTGCGGAGGGCGGCGGTGGATCCAGCCTCGGCTGAGCGCCGGTGGCCACTACTGCGCTCATTGGCGGCTTGTATAGTCGCACCGCTTCGGCGTCTCATAGCTATCTTGCGGCAATCTAATTCCCTTGACTGTTACCTGCTGAGGGAGGCAATCTATCGGCCGATGTAGGTATTCATTGCTCGATCGAAGTGGTCGGCGCTGGCCAGCAGCTTACTGTTGGCAACATCGGTGAGCGGTGTGCAGGTCGTCAGAGTCGGCGCGAGAAGGGAACGACGGTGGGCGGCAGGCTCCCCAAACCCGTGGGCACATTCGGTGTGCCGACGAAACCGAAGAAGCAGAAGAACGGACGCTGGCGCACCACTGTCCGCTATTACGGCTCGGGTGCGCCGCACCAGATCGAGCGTATGGGGCGGAGCGCCGATGATGCGAGCAACCGGCTCGCCGAACCGATGCGCGACTACCGGGAGCAGCTCGGGCACGGCCGGATCACCCGCAACACTTCCTTGAGCGAGCTCGCGACAGAGTTGCTTCGGGAGATGGGGCAGGACGACAACTACACCGAGGGCAACATCGAGGACTACCGCCGCGAGATCGTCGTCTCGACCGATCCGCGCGCGAACTCGGCGACGATCAAGATCGATAATTCGCTGGGGCGTCTGCAGATCTGGCAGGCGACCCCCGGCGAGCTGGACCGCCATCTTAAACGGCTCGTCGCACTCGGGCTGCGCCGCAAGGCCAAGCAGCACAAGATCATCCTGCGGGCGATGATGCAGATCGCGGTGCGCCACGGTGCGATCGACACCAACCCGGTCGACGGGGTCAGTGCCTTCACCCGCCGCCGCGTTCAGGCTCGCGGCAAGATCCAGGACCAGAACGCCTTGCCCGCTTTCCGGTCCCAGATCCGCGCGTGGGCGCGTGGGGAGGCCATTCCCGGTACTCCTGCCTACACCAGCGGTCCGGCGCGTGATTGGTCGGTGGTGTGGATCGTCGATGTGATCACCGGGACCGGGATGCGCCCGCACGAGGTGTTCGCTCTGCTGCTCGACGATATCGACATCGACGCCAGCGACCCCTACCTCGACATCACCGGCACCCTCGTCGAAACCAAGGGCGCCGGTACCGGTGGCTGGGTGCGCAAGCCCGCTCCGAAATCCGACAACGGATGGCGCCGCATCCTCCTCCCGGAGCACACCGTCGAAGCGATCCGGGAAGCCTGCAAGGACCTCGAGGTGACCGCCTGCCCCAACCCGCGGGGCCTGCTGTTCCCTGCGCGCAACGGCTCGCTACGCAACCCGAACAACTTCGGACGTACCTGGCGCGCCGCGCGCGGGGAGAACTTCGCCTGGGTCACCCCGCGCACCTTCCGTAAGGGCGCGGCGACCGCCGTCGACCACGCTTACGGCGATCCCGAGCGTGCGGCCCGTCAGCTCGGCAATACTCGCGCGGTGGCCAAGGCCCACTACATCGATATCCCCGAGACCGTGCCCGACAATCGGGAGGTTCTGGAGCGCTGGGCGCGGGGCCAGTAGGGGCGAAAACGTGAGATTTTGTGAGATCGTGCGGGATACGCTCAGGGTCACTAGAACGAGAAAACCCCTCCGACCGCTGGTCAGGAGGGGTTTTCGTTGTCGGGCTGACAGGATTTGAACCTGCGACCACTTGACCCCCAGTCAAGTGCGCTACCAAACTGCGCCACAGCCCGTTGCGCCGTGTGTTCCGGCGCTCGATGAGATTACCCCAGAGGTGTTCGAGAGAGGAAATCGGCAGGTTGAGCGGGGTGTTGTCGGATATCCACCCACTCACCCGGCGTCTGCTGCGCCGCCGGTGGCTCGGCTACTTCTCGCTGCGGTCGGAGTCCCGGGCGCGACTTCACGGATCAGGACTCGGGGCGGATTCCCACGGTGGCGAGGGCCTTGTTTGATCGCCGGAACCGGGGCCGCTCTCGAGCCGTGGTCGATGTACCGGACGACGCGGCGCTCGGCGGTCGCCGACAGCGATTCCGGTCGGGGGCGGCTGCTCTACTGTGCGACGGGATACCCGTGGCCGACATCACGCACCCGGTGGAATAGCTCCCCGGCCCGCCCTGTTGAACTCGGTGTCGGCGTCCGGACAGCCCCGGGCCGCATCCCTTCGTCGCTACGAGCGACCACTCGCCGAGAGGCGCTTGTGGGACGCCGACACCCCGACCGAACGCCGCTGGGCCGCACGCCCGGCGGCGTTTCGTTGTCCGCTCCCTGTCTCTGTCCTCATTCGATCGAAGGGCCGCCCGCGCGCCGTGGCGCCGTGGCGTCCGCCGCCCCACTGGAGGGCGATTCCGAGCGGGGCACATATCCTGGCGTGTGGAGTTGGTTCGTCCCGTTCTACTTCGGTACCCGGCGGAATGTCGAAGCCTGCCGTGGGGTGTCGGTTCCAATGCGCTGATCCGGCCGCTGAGTGAATACGTGGGCGTCACACAACGCCCGGTCGTGAGCTGATATCGAGCTATCGGAGCCTGCCTCCGGGCCGACCGGGCCGAGACAACTGGTGCTCGTCGATCAGGCCGCGAGATCTGCGCCGCCGACCTTCACGACGATCTCACCTCCGAGCCGGTCGGGCCGGGTCACCGGTGCCCGGACCGCCGGTGGCTCCGTGCCCGGGCACGGTCGTAAGCGACACCGAGAAGTTCCCGGACGGTTCCGGCGGTGTTCGGGCCCGGCGCCACCACCGCCAGCCAGCCGAGCTCGCCGTACACCGGATGGGCGATCACGGTGTCGGTCGCGGCGGGGTCGGTGCCGGCGGGTTCCGGGTCGCGGGGAGCGCGGCCGGTCCAGGTGGTGAACAACTCCCTACCGACGTGGATGTTCACCCGGAAGACGTCGGGCCGGTCGAGCCGGGACCGTTCGTCGCCGGGGTAGTTCTTGGTGACGAGGGTCGCGAAGGGCTGGGTGTTGGCCGGGACCGCGCCGTCGGGCGCGTAGAAGAAGAACGCGTCACCCCAGGCGATCTCCGGGGTCCCGTCGCCGGGACGGGGTTGCTGGATGAGTACGCCGTCGCGGGCGCCGAGGAATTCGATGATCTCGTCGAAAGTCATGTGTTCGAGCGTTACATTGAAGTGCTTGTGGAGAGTTATGGCGAGAAATGGCCGGAAAGCGTCATCCCGAGTCGCAACTCCGCAGGTCTGCGGACCGCTGATATCGCCCGGGCCACCGGCTACTCGGTCCAGCAGATCCGCAACCTCGAACGTGACGGTGTGCTCCCGCGGGTGTCGCGTACGCCCGGTGGCTACCGGATGTACGGCGAGGCGCATCTGTGGGCGGTGCGTGCCTATCGCGCGCTGGCGGCCGGAACCGGTCCGGTCGAGGCGAAGCGAATCTTGCGCGAGGCGCGCGAGCAAGGCCCGTCCCGGTTGTTCGCGCTGCTGGATCGCGCACATGCCGACGTGGATCGGGAGCGCCGGGACCTCGCGTTCGCGCGGGAGGCGGCCCGGGCGATCGCCGGCGAGCCGCTCGGCGATATCCGGCCGGACGATGCCATGAGCATCTCCGAACTGTCCCGCGCGCTCGGGGTCCGGCCCTCGACGCTGCGGCACTGGGACGCCGAGGGGCTGGTCGTGCCACAGCGTGCCGAGGGCGCGTCCCGCCGGTATCTGCCCGATGACGTCCGGATCGCGCGGCTGGTCCATCAGCTCCGCCTCGCCGGGTACGGGATCTCCGCGCTGCGGGAACTGATTCCGTGGTTGCGGGGGGCCCACGGCTGGGACGAGATCGGACGAGCCCTGGCGGCGCGGGACTCCGGTCTCGACGCCCGGTCCGCGGCGTTGTTCGAGGCCGGTGCCGCACTGCATATGCTGTTGCGGACGCGGGAGTACGGCTGATTCGTCCGGTTACCCGGTGCTGTCCCGCCAGTCGGTGGGGCCGAACTGCTCGGTGCGGATCCGTCCGGACGGGTGAGGCGTCCGTCTTCGGGGAGGCCGACAAGGCTGTACCGGCGCAGTTGGCGGGATCGTCGTCCCGGGCCGTCACCAGCGCCTCTCTGAAGACCGCGCCGGGTTCCACGGGCGTGCCGGGTCTCGGGACCGGGGGCGGTCGTGGTGGTCGTATCGGTGTCCTTCACTCCATCGCGGGCTTGCCTGCGGGCGCGCCGTTCGACCTGCTGGTGCGGGAGGGGCCCGGAGCGCCGATTCGGTGTGCCGCCGGCGGGTAGTCCGGCGAGGTGACAGTTCACGAATATGCCGGTTACCTCGGGGTCGTGGTCCTCGTCGTGCTGGCCCCCGGGCCGGATACGGTGATCACCCTTCAGCACTCGGTACTGGGTGGGCTCCGAGGCGGTGCGCGGGCGGTGGCGGGTATCTGCGCCGCCAGTCTCGTGCAGGGGAGTGCGGCGGCACTGGGCGTGGGAGTGCTGATCACCGGATCACAACCGGTGTTCACGGCGTTGCGGTGGCTCGGCGCGGCCTATCTGTGTGCTCTGGGGGCGCGGGCGCTGTGGTCGGCCTGTCGCGGTGACGGTGCCGGATGGGCGGTTGACGGTGGTGGCGAACGTGCGTTGCGTGCCGGGTTCCTCAGCAATATCACCAATCCGAAGATCCTGGCCCTGTATCTGTCGGTTCTCCCGCAGTTCCTGCACGCCGATTCCGGTATCGCCCACGCCTTGCTGCTGGCCTACACCGTGGCAGTGCTCGGGTCGCTGTGGTTGCTGTGCCTCGCGGTATTCGTACACCGGGTCCGGCCTTGGCTGGCCCGCCGAGCGGTGCGACGGCTGCTGGACGTCGTCGCCGGGGCGGCGCTGGTGACCTTCGGGGCGCGCCTGGCCGGCGACTGACCTCTCCGGGGCGGTGCGCGGCGCCCCGGGCCGGTGCGAGATCCGATCATCGGAGCCGCCCGATCCGGGTGCTCACCGGGCACTGTTTAGCGCCGCGCGGGCGGGGAAGCCGCCCCACCAGGGTGCGTGCGCCCGGACCGGGGACACCAGGTCAGCCCGCCAGCGAGGAGGACAGTATGGACCGAAGGCCAGAGCCATCCGCCGATCCCGCCGCGTCCGGTGCGCAGCAACAGGTGATCGGCGAAGGGCGCGGGGGCGACGACCCGAAACAGCGACAGCTCGACCCGCTGCGCCAGGATCGGGAGAGCGGGTACCTCACCACACAGCAAGGTGTGCGCGTCGACCACACCGACGATGCGCTGACCGTCGGGGAGCGCGGCCCCACCCTCGTCGACGATTTCCACGCCCGGGAGAAGATCACCCATTTCGATCACGAACGAATTCCGGAACGGGTGGTGCATGCCCGCGGTGCGGGCGCCTACGGCTACTTCCGTCCGTACGACGATTCGCTGGCCGAGTTCACGGTCGCGAAATTCCTGACCGATCCGCAGTTGCGCACGCCGGTCTTCGTCCGGTTCTCGACGGTCGCCGGATCCCGGGGATCCTCCGATACGGTCCGTGACGTGCGCGGTTTCGCCACCAAATTCTATACTCCGCAGGGGAACTACGACCTGGTAGGCAACAACTTCCCGGTCTTCTTCATTCAGGACGGCATCAAATTCCCCGATTTCGTGCACGCGGTGAAACCCGAACCGCACAACGAGATCCCCCAGGCCCAGTCGGCCCACGACACACTCTGGGATTTCGTGGCCGCCCAGCCGGAAACCCTGCACGCCATCATGTGGCTCATGTCCGACCGTGCGCTACCCCGGAGTTACCGGATGATGCAGGGGTTCGGCGTGCACACCTTCCGGCTGGTGAACGGCGAGGGGCGCGGGACCTTCGTGAAATTCCACTGGAAGCCGAGCCTGGGCGTGCACTCGCTGCTGTGGGACGAATGCCAGCAGGTGGCGGGCCGCGACGCCGACTACAACCGGCGCGACCTCTGGGACAATATCGAGGCCGGTAACTTCCCGCGCTGGGAGCTGGGCGTGCAGCTCGTTCCCGAGGAGCAGGAATTCGACTTCGACTTCGACCTGCTCGACTCCACCAAGATCATCCCGGAGGAACAGGTGCCGGTGCGCCCGGTCGGCGAGCTGGTCCTGGACCGTAACCCGGACAACTTCTTCGCCGAGACCGAGCAGATCGCCTTCCACACGGCCAATATCGTGCCCGGTATCGATTTCACCAACGATCCGCTGCTGCAGCTGCGCAATTTCTCCTACCTGGACACTCAGCTGATCCGGTTGGGCGGACCGAATTTCGCGCATCTGCCGGTGAACCGTCCGCTGGCCGATGTCCGTACCCACCAGCAGGACGGCTACAGCCGCCACGATATCCCGCATGGCCGAGCCTTTTACACCAAGAACACGCTCGGTGGCGGCTGCCCCGCGCTGGCCGACGAGGATGTCTACCGCCACTACACCCGCCGGGTGGAGGGGGAGACGATCCGGGCCCGCAGCGAGAGCTTCAAGGAGTACTACCGGCAGCCGCGGATGTTCTGGCGCAGCATGACCGAGCCGGAGGCCACCCATATCGTCGAGGCGTTCGCGTTCGAACTCGGTAAATGCCGGGAGGTCGAGGTCAGGACCCGGGTGCTGGACGAGTTGGTACAGGTCGACCCGGATCTATCCGACCGGGTGGCGCGGGAGCTGGGCCTGCCGGCCCCGGCTGCGCGGGAGGTGTCCGAGGTCACGCTGTCGCCCGCGCTGTCCCAGCTGAAGGATCCTCCGCAGACCATCGCCACCCGTCAGATCGCCGTCCTGGCCGCTGACGGCGTGGATACCGCGAGCGTGGAACAGCTGCGCAGCGCGCTCGCCGATCGCGGCGCCGTTACCGAGGTTCTCGCACCGCACGGCGGCGAACTGCGCGGCTCGGGCGGGGACGCCCTGCCGGTGGACCGGACCTTGGCGACCATGGCCTCCGTTCTCTACGACGCGGTCGTGGTGAGCGGTGGCGCGGAGTGCGCGCGTACTCTCGCCGCGGCGGGCCCGGCGGTGCATTTCGTCACCGAGGCGTACAAGCACGCGAAACCGGTCGCCGCGCTGGGGGCGGGCACCGAGGTCCTGCGGGCGGGCGGTATCGCCGAGCCGCCGGAGCCGGACACCCCCGCCGACGGGGTGCTGCGCAGCGGGGACACGGTGTCCGACCGTTTCGCCGAAGCATTCGCCACGTTGCTGGCGGGGCACCGGATCTGGGAGCGGGACACCAACAGCATTCCGGCCTGAGGCCGTCGGTGCCGTCCGCCCGGACGCACCGGCACAGCGCACGCCGCGCCGGCGTCCCGGTGTAACCGGGGCGTGAGGGGGTAGACGGTGTGCGGGTTCGACGAGAAGTGAAGATCCGCGCCGGCCACCGCACGGGGACGCTGTCCGCGTGTGGTGGCTGCCGCGTTCCGGTGCGGCCGGGCGGATCGTGAGCACGACGAGGAGGATCGATGCGGACAGTGACATCGCTGCCCCGAGAGATCACCGTGGACGAACACCTGTGGATCCCGATGTCGGACGGGACCAGACTGGCGGCCAAGGTGTGGCGGCCGGTCGCCGACGACCGTCCGGTCCCCGGCATCCTGGAATACATCCCCTACCGGAAACGGGATCTGTCCGCGGTCCGGGACTCCATCCACCACCCCTATATGGCGGGCCACGGATATGCCTGCGTTCGGGTCGATCTGCGCGGTACCGGGGAATCCGAGGGTGTACTCGTGGACGAATACCTGGAGCAAGAGCATCGCGATGCCGAGGACGTCATGGCGTGGATGGCCGCGCAGCCCTGGTGCGACGGCCGGATCGGGATGATGGGTATCTCCTGGGGCGGGTTCAACTCGCTGCAGATCGCGGCCCGCAAACCACCGCATCTGCAGGCCATCGTCATCTCCTCGTTCACCGACGACCGCTATTCCGACGATATGCACTACATGGGTGGCGCGCTGCTGTCGGACAATATCGCCGAATCCGCCACCATGTTCGCCTACAGCACCTTGCCACCCGATCCGGCGCTGGTCGGCGACCGCTGGCGCGATATGTGGTTCGAGCGGCTGGAGAACTGCAGTCTGTGGGCGGCCAACTGGCTCGAACACCAGCGCCGAGACGATTATTGGCGCCGTGCCTCGGTATGTGAGGACTATGCGGCCGTTCAGGTGCCGGTGCTGGCCTCGAGCGGGTGGGCCGACGGTTATTCGAACGCGGTCGGCCGGCTTCTCGCCAACCTGGACGTGCCGCGCAAGGGACTGATCGGTCCCTGGTCGCACAAGTACCCGCATCTGGGCGAGCCCGGCCCCGCGATCGGGTACCTCCAGGAAGTCGTGCGCTGGTGGGACCACTGGCTGAAGGACGTCGACAACGGCGTGCTGGACGGGCCGGTGTTGCAGACCTGGATGCAGGAGAGCGTGCCACCGTCGACCGCCTACGAGGACCGGCCCGGCCGGTGGGTGGGGGAGCCCGAATGGCCCTCGCCGAATATCGAGTTGACCGAATATCCGCTGGGCCGGTACCGGATCGCCGAGCCCGGCGAGGAGGTGGCCCCGGTGGCGCTGCCGGTCGAATCGCCGCTGTCGGTGGGGCAGTTCGCCGGGAAGTGGGCGTCCTACAACGCCCCGCCCGATCTGCCCTACGACCAGCGCGAGGAGGACGGCGGCTCCTTGGTCTTCGAGACCGACGCCCTCGCGCAGCGGTGCGAGATACTGGGCGCACCGACGGTGACCCTGGAGGTCTCGGCGGACAAACCGGTCGCCATGGTCGCGGCCAGGTTGTCCGATGTGGCCCCGGACGGCCGTGCGACCCGGGTGACCTACGGTCTGCTCAATCTGACCCATCGGGACGGTCACGACGATCCCCGCCCCCTGGACCCCGGCGCCCGCTACCGCGTCACCGTGCAGCTCAACGCCGTGGCCCAGGCGTTCCCGGCGGGCCACCGGATCCGCCTGTCGCTGTCCACGTCCTACTGGCCGCTGGCCTGGCCGCCGCCGGAGCCGGCGCAGGTCACCGTGCATACCGCCGGGAGCAGTCTGCGGCTGCCGATACGGCCGGCGGCGGGCGCGGACGAAGGCTCGGTGCAGCCGTTCGGCGAGCCGGAGGGTGCGGAACCGATGGCGGTGACCCACATCAGTCCCGGTGACCAGAAATGGACCGTATCCCGCGACCTGGTCGACTACCGGTCCGCCCTGGAGATCGTCAAGGACGCCGGTCTGGTCCGCTACGAGGAACACGAACTGGAAGTGGACCGGAAGGTCCGGGAACGCTACGGCTGGCAGGCCGACGACTTCTGCTCCGCCACCGCGGAGACCTGGTGGTCGATGAGTTTCGCCCGGGGCGAGTGGCGTACCAGGACCGAGACCCGCACCCGGGTCACCTGTACGCCCACCCATTTCGTGGTGCACGCCGAACTGGACGGGTTCGAGGGGGAGCAGCGAACCTTCTCGCGGAACTGGGACAGGAGGATCCCGCGTGACCACGTCTGAGGTGCGGTCGGCGGTTCCCCGGGAATCCGCCGCGACGAGTCTGCGCGGCCGGCTGCTGATCGCCGCCCTGCGGCTGAAACGGGCCGGTCGCCCCTTCTCCAGCGCCGAGGCGCTGCGCGAGAGCATCCGCAAGAGCCAGCAGCCCGCACGGGACCGCTCGCCGGCCGCGCTGGGGCGGCGGCACCGGGTCACCTGCCGGGAGATCCACGGGCGACCGGTCTACACGATCCGGCCGCGCGCCACGGGCACCTCCCGGCACGTGCTGTACCTGCACGGGGGCGCCTACGTGCACCAGATCCAGCGCGACCACTGGAAGTTCCTGTCGCGTCTGATCGATGAGACCGGCTGCACGGTGACGGTTCCGCTCTATCCGCTGGCCCCGGCGAACCATCCGCGCGACACCGTCGCCATGGTGCTCGCCGCGCACGACGCGGCCTTCGCCGGTACCGCGTCGCGTGACACGGTGCTGATGGGGGATTCGGCCGGGGGAGCGCTGGCGCTGGTGCTGGCCCGCGCGCTCGGGGCGGCGGGCGGGGTCGAACCGAAGGAGGTCGTGCTGATCTCCCCGTGGCTCGATGTGACCATGACCGACCCGGTGGCCCGGGAGTTGGATCCCAGCGACCCCTACCTCGGTGTCGCGGGCCTGGCCGAGGCCGGCCGGCTGTACGCGGGCGACCTCGACCGGACCGATCCGGTGATCAGTCCGCTGTACGCCCCGGCCGCGACGCCCGGGGAGCTGAGCCTGTTCATCGGCACCCGCGACGTCCTGCTCGCGGACGCGCGCCGGTTCCGGGAGCGCTGTGCCGCCGAAGGCGTCGGACTCGAGTATCACGAATTCGCGGGAATGTTCCACGCGTGGCCGCTGGCGAATATTCCGGAGGCGCGCCGGGTGCTGCGTGATCTGGTGCGCATCGTGGATCGTCCGCCGGCGTGATGATCTTTCGCGCCCCGGGACTTCGCTTCCCGGACGGTCCCGGGGCGGGATTTTCGTTCGCCGGACCGAATGTTTGAGTCCGTGACATATGGTTAGCCGGTCTGTGTGAAGAAGAATGTTTTCGTACCTGCTCTGACCGATTCCCAGCGCGATGAGATCGCGACCGTCGAAGTTCCGGGTGGACTTTCACTGCACGGATTGCTCGATTACGACACCTTGATCACGGCCGACGAGTTCGACTTCGACGAGCTGCTCGATCGGGCCCGCGCCGAGCTGCGTGCCTTCGACGGCAGGGTGGATGCGATCATCGCGCACTGGGATTTCCCGACCAGTGTGCTCGTGCCGATTCTGGCGGGCGAATTCGGATTGCCCTCACCGAGTTTGGAAAGCGTGCTGAAGAACGAACACAAATACTGGAGCCGCGTATTGCAGCGGGAATCGGTGCCGGAATGTGTGCCGGATTTCTGCGCTTTCGATCCGTTCGACCCCGATGCGCTGGACAAGATCGATATTCCTTTCCCGTTCTGGGTGAAACCGATCAAATCGCATTCCTCGCAATTGGGATTCGAGGTGACCGACGCCGAGGTGTTCGCCACGGCCATCGAACAGATCCGCGCCGAGATCGGCCGTATCGCCGACCCCTTCGACCGCGCCCTCGAACGGGTGGACGTGCCGGAGGAGATCCGCGTGGCGGGAGGGCGTACCTGCCTCGCCGAGCAGATGGTCACCGGTACCCAGGCCGCGCCGGAGGGCACGATGTTCCGCGGTGAATATCACGTGCACGGCCTGTTCGATATGCGCAAGGACGCGGCGGGGCACAGTTTCGACCATCTGGACTATCCGGCGCGGACCGTCCCCGCGGACGTCCAGCAGCGAATGATCGATGTCACCGAACGCTATCTGCGGCACACCGGGTACGACAACGGCTGCTTCAACTCGGAATTCATGTGGGACGCCGAGACGGGAAAGCTGTGGTTGATCGAGGTCAACACGCGTATCTCACAGTCGCACAGCGACCTGTTCGCGAAGGTCGACGGTAGCTCCAACCACGGTGTCGCCATCGATATCGCGCTGGGCGAGCGGCCCCGGATGCCGCATCGCAAGGGTGAGTTCGCGGTCGCCGCGCAGTGCATGGTGCCGCGGTACGAGGACGGGATCGTGCGCGCGGTGCCCGGCGAAGCCGATATCGCCGCATTGCAGCGTCGTTTTCCGGGCACCGTGGTGCATATCGAGGTCGAGCCCGGTGATCGTCTCTCCGATCTGCCCAACCAGGACACCTACCGGTACAAACTGGCGACCCTCTATATCGGTGCGCCCGACGCGGACGAGCTGGAGCGGCGGTACCGCGAAGTGATCGACGCGCTGCCGTTCGAATTCGCCGAGACCGACTGAGAACCGCCGCCGGGATCACCGCCGCATGTTTCGGCGGCGATCTTCCGGGAACCGCCGAGGGAACCGAGACGAAGGAGGAGGTGGCCGTGCCGGACGTCGAGAGCGCCGTCGACCGCAGTGCCGGACCGCGGCGGGTGCTGATCGTGGGCAGCGGATTCGCCGGATTCACCTGTGCGCGGAACCTGTGCCGGCTGCTGGCGAAGCAGGACCGCGATACCGAGGTCGTGCTGGTCACGCCCAACGACTACATGCTGTATACGCCGCTGCTGCCGGATGTGGCCGGTGGGCTCATCGACCCGCGCTTCGTGGCGGTGTCGCTGGCCGACGCCCTGCCCCGGGTCCGGCTGGTCGTCGCCACGGCCGAATCGATCGATCTGGACAACAAGACGGTCACGGTGTCCAGTGAGCACCATGCACCGCGGGAGCTGTCCTGGGATCGGCTCGTGCTGACCCCGGGGTCGGTGACCCGGTTGTTCGATATTCCCGGTCTCCCCGAGCACGGCCGGGGCCTCAAAACGGTCGCCGAGGCGCTGTACCTGCGTGAGCAGCTGCTGCGGCAACTGGAATTGGCCGACCAGGAGGACGACCCGGAGCTGCGCCGGGCGCGCCGGACCGTGGTCGTTGTCGGCGCCTCCTACGCCGGTACCGAGCTCGTCGCGCAGCTGCGGGCCCTCGCCGACACCTACGCGAAGCGCCGCGGTCTGGACCCCGCCGAGGTTCGTTTCGTGCTGCTGGACATGGCCGACCGGGTGATGCCGGAGGTCGGCGAGAAACTCAGCGACAAGGTACTGACCGTGCTGCGCGACCGCGGTATCGATATCCGGCTCGGAATGTCGCTGAAGGAGCTCGCCGAAGACCACGTCGTGCTCACCGACGGCACGCGGATCGCGACCCACACCGTCGCTTGGGTGACGGGCGTGACCGGCGCGCCCGTGCTGGGCACCCTCGGGCTGCCGATGGAACGCGGGCGGGTGACCGTCGACGCCGATCTGCGCGTGCCCGGCCACCCCGATGTGTTCGCCGGGGGCGACGCGGCCGCCGTCCCGGACCTGACGAAACCGGGCAAGATCACCCCGCCGACCGCGCAGCACGCCACCCGGCAGGGCAAGGTCCTGGCCCGCAATGTGGCCGCCAGTCTGGGAATCGGCACGCAGACGGTGTACAAACACCGCGATATGGGGCTGGTGGTGGACCTGGGACCCGGGTTCGCGGTCGCCAATCCGGTGGGTATCCGGCTCTCCGGTCTGCCCGCCAAGGCGGTGACCCGCGCGTATCACACCTACGCGCTACCGCGTGGGATCAACCGCTGGGCGATCACGCTGACCTATCTCACCAACGCGTTCGCCTCGCGCCCGCTCACCCTGCTGGGCCTGGTGAGCCCGGAGGAGGCGAGCTTCGGCAGCAGTGAGGGCATCCGCCACTGAACACACACGGCATTACCGAGCGGCGCACAGGTTGTTGCCAGGTTCGGCGGGAAAGGTGGACCGGGAAACCGTACGAGGAGGTTCCCCATGATGGTCTACGCGACGGCTGCCGCCGGGTTCGCAGTGCTCACGCTGATGGTGTTGTCCAGCCATATGGCTGCCGTGGCGCCGCGCACACTGGTCCGGGTCCGCAATCGCTGACCGGCGGTCCAGTGATGGATCGATGCCCGCACCGCGCCACGCGCGGCGCACCGGCCGGGCCCGCACTCCGGCGCCGAACCCTGACCGGAGTGGGTGTTCAGTGGCTGCGGGTGCTGCTGAGCTCGCCGAGGAGCGCCCAGGTTCGTTCCTCGTCACGTGCCGAACCCAGGGCTGTGAGTGCGAAGATGAGTTCGTCGGCGCCGGCTTCGGCGTAGCGGGCCACCGCGTCGGCCATGGTCTGTTCGTCGCCGATCACGGCCAGTTCCGCCGGTTCGGTGATGTTCTCCCGGTGCAGTAGCGCCCGGTATGCGGGCATCTCGCCGTATCTGTCCATCTGCTGTGCCGCTCGCGCACGCGCGCCTGCCACGTCGGCTGTCACCACACCACCCACCATGCCGAGTACCCGGGGCCTCGGCCGACCGGCCGCCGCGGCTCGCCGGGCAAGGGTGGGGATGGTGAAGTCCGCCAGGGTATTCGGCCCGGTGAGCAGCGGCATGGCCCCGTCGGCGAGCTCGGCCGCGACCCGTAGTGTCAACGGGCCCGAGGTGGCCAGCAGGATGGGCGTCGCCGGGTGGAGGTGCGGCATGGTGCTGCGGGTCGGCGACCTGGCCACCAGCGTCTCGCCGGCGTGGTCGACCGCGCCGGTGTGCAGCAATTCCCGGAGCGCGGTGAGGTATTCGCGCAGGTATCGGATGCGTGGGTGCGTATTGCCGTAGCCGGCGGCGATCTCGGGCAGGGACAGGCCCAGGCCGAGTTCGAATCGGCCGCCGGCGGCGGCCTGCGCCGTCTGGGCCTGCATGGCCAGCGCGTTGGGGTGGCGGGGGTGGATGGGCACGATCGCGGTGCCGACCGTGGTGCCGGGCAGTTCCCGGCCGATCACCGCGGCGACCGCCAACGCGTCGTAGTCGAAACGCTGGGTCAGCCACACCGCGGGTACGCCCAAGTGGGCCAGTTTGCGGGCCCGATCGAGCAGGTATTCGACCGGATTCACGCCGGGAGTGAGTTGTTCGTAGTAGTCGGTGGGGAGGGCAACGCCGATTCGCATGTGCTGAATGTATACCAAGTCTACTTATTTACCAGGTTTACCTTGCGGCTAGACTGTCCGTATGAACACCGAGCCGGGCCTCCGTGAGCGCAAGAAGCGTCGAACTCGCGCGGCCATTTCCGATGCCGCCCTCCGGTTGTTCCTGACCGACGGTTTCGACGCGGTATCGGTGGTGGACATCGCGACCGCCGCGGAGGTGTCCAAACGCACCCTGTTCCAGTACTTTCCGTCCAAAGAGGACCTCGTCGTGCACCGATTCGCGGACCACATCGACGATGCGGCGCGCGTGGTTCGGGATCGGGCTCGGGGGCAGACCCCACTGGAGGCGCTCCACACCGCGTTCCGCGCCGGTCTGGACACCCACGAACCCGCCACCGGCCTGTGTGACACACCCGAAGTGGTGGCCTGCTACCGCTTGATGCTGGACACCCCGGCCCTCACCGCGCGGCTCGCCCACTTTCTCGGCGGCGGCGAGATCGCGCTCGCCGGAACCCTCGGCCCACCCGATGATCTGGACGCGCGACTGGCCGCGAGCGCGATCACCGCGGTGCGCGGCACCCTGTGCGAGGCCAACTGGCGCGAGATGGCTGCCGGGCGCACCGCGGCGCAGCGGCACCCGGTCGCGGTCGCCGAGGCCGACCGCGCCTTCGAACTGCTCGCCGAAGGGTTCGCGCGGACGCTGCGCCCACCTCGCCCGGCCGGTCACTGACGCGGGTCGGGGCCGGCGGAAGAACCAGATCCTCTGGTCGACGAGCGTTTCCGCGTAATCCGCCGGTCCGCGCCCGGCGATCGGCCTGATCCGGTAGCCGACGAGCGCCTAATCCTTTTCCCAGGTTTCCGGTGCTGGTCTGCACTCGGCCACGACCCGAGGGAGCCATCCGTTAACGGTGGGTCCCCCGCGGTGCGATCATTGCGGGCGGGAGGAGGATTCGATGTCTACGACAGATCCACGGGAACCCCGGCCACCGGTGTCGATCGGCGGATGGGTCGCGCGAGCCCTGGCGGTGGTGCTGCTGGTGCCGGTGCGGATGCTCTGGGAAGCTGTGCGGGCGGGCGGTCGTCGCGGCGGGCGTCTACGTACTGGAACGGCTGCTGGTGCCGGTGGGCCGGTTCCTCTGGTACTGGGTGGTGCGGCCGCTGTGGCTGTTCGTCAGGGATGTGGTGTGGGGGTGGGCACTCCAGCATGTGCTGTGGGGCATGGTGCTCACGCCGTTGGGGGCGCTGCTGATGGACTGGCTGCTGCGGCCGCTGCGGCACGCGATCGAACGGTGGCTCTGGCAGCGGCTGCTGCTCCCCGGACTCGAACTGCTGTGGCGCTGGGTCCTACGACCGGTGCTGGGTGCGATCGCGTCGACCGTGCAGGGGCTGTGGCGGTGGTGTGTGGTGTGGCCGCTGCGGCAGCTGTGGCGCTGGGTGTTACGGCCGTGCGTGCTGCTCCTCGCGACGATCGTGTCCTACGGCTGGCGAGGGGCGACCGCTGTGGTGCGGGTGCTGGTCGTGGTGCCGTGTGTTCTCGTCTATCGGACCGTGTTGCGGCCGGTGCTTCGCGCGCTCGCGGCAGTGTGGGATTTCGTCGTCGTGCGCCCGCTCGGATTCTTGAACCGGCGGGTACTGGCGCCGCTGAACCGGGCCGCGGCGGAGGTGCTGAACACGGTGTTCGGCCGCTGATTTCACAGACCGGCGGCCGCCCGGCCCGCTTCCGGTGCCGACGTCCCGCGGCGCGTTCGGTGTGAACGGTCCGGCCGGTTCGGGTTTCGCGGATGGCGACCGAGCGGATCGCGTCGACGACGGCGGCCGGCGCCATCAGCCGCACCGTATCGACGTGCGCGTCGACGATGTCGGTGGCGGCATTGAAACCGTCTCTGTCGAAGCGGGTGTGCGGGCCGGCGGTCCCGCTTCTGTTCCTGACGCTCTGCGGGCCCGTCCGGACCCGCGCGAACGATGTCCTCCCGCGGAGAGTCCGGTTCGGCTGCGTGACGCGTGTGTTCCGGTCGGTTCAGGCGTTGCCCTTCGCGCCGGCTCCGGCGTCCACCGGGAACACCATGCCGGTGAGATGGGCGCTCGCCTCGGCGGCCAGGAAGAGCACGACCCGGGAGACCTCCTCCGGTTCCAGGGCGGCGACGGGCAGCAGGTGGGTCAGTCCGCCGAGGATCGGCGCCACATCCTCCCAGGCGGGTTCGGCGAGGTCGGGCCGGAACCGGCGGTACATGGCGTCGTTCTGCACCATCGGGGTGGCGATATTGCCCGGGGCCACCGAGTTCACCGTGATGCCGTGCGGGGCGAGTTCCATCGCCAGCGATTTGGTCAGGCCGATCACACCCCATTTGGACGCCACGTAGGAGGCCATGGCCGGGCTCGCGCCGCGTCCCATCATCGACGAGGTGGTGATGATGCGGCCGTACTCACGGGCGATCATGCCCGGGGTGACCGCGGCCAGCGTGTTGAACACCCCGGTGAGGTTGCTGCCGATCACTTCGTGCCAGAGCTCGGTGGTGTGTTCACCGATCGGCGCCACCCCGGTCACCCCCGCGTTGGCGACCGCGATATCCACCGATCCGAGTTCGTCCTCGGCCCGCCGCACCAAGTCGTCCATCGCGGCCCGGTCGGCGGTATCGGCCCGTACGCTCACACACCGCCGGCCGAGCGCGGTGATCAGTTCCTCGGTGTGCGCGAGGTCCGCACCGGTGCCGAGTGGATAGTCCAGGGCGGCACTGTCCTCGCAACGATCACACAGGACGATATCGGCGCCGCGCTCGGCGAACGCGAGTGCGTGCGCGCGACCCTGACCGCGTGCGGCGCCGGTCACCAACGCGACCCGGCCCTGGAATTCCTGTGACATCGGTATCCTCCTCGGGGTGCGCGCCCCGCGCACAGCAGTGGGTTCGGCCACGACCTGCGCGCGGTCCGCGGCGCTCACGGTAGGCGTGCGCGGCCGGTGCCGCGGCCGGCGCTCTCACTGGCCGAGACCGCGACCACCGGGCGTCGGTGCGGGGTGGGTAGCGTCGACTCCGCGGCGGGCGGTCCCACCCGAGGAAGTGGTCCGCCGCCGGTCGCGGGTGGCCGGTGCCGACGCGACGGATACCGGGTGGTGGGACGAGGAAGGGGAGTCATGCCGAGGATCGCCGAGACGCGCGATGCCGCGGCACCGAGTTCCACCGAGCAGCGTGCCCGGGTGGTCCGTATCCTCGACGCCGCCGCGACGCTGGCCACCGACAAGGAACTCGAACGGGTCCAGATGCACGAGGTGGCGAAACTCGCGGGGGTCGCGGTCGCCACCCTGTACCGGTACTTTCCGTCCAAGACCCATCTGTTCGTGGCCGTCATGCTCGATCAGATCGACCGGATGCGCGCCAAGTACGCCCGGCGGCCCCACTCGGGGCTGAGCGCCCGGGACGCGGTCCACGACCGGTTGCTCCAGGTGGTTCGCGTACTACTGGGCCGGCCGCTGCTGGCCACCGCGATGATCCAGTCCAACAGCGCGGCCCGCGCGTCCGCGGTGCCGGACACCGCCGGGGTGGACCGCAATTTCCGGCAACTGCTCTACGACGCCGCCGGTATCGAGCAGGTGACCGAACGGGATGCCCGGTTGCTACGGGTACTGATCCATTCGGTCTTCGGCATCATCCAGTCGTGCCTCAACGGCCGGATCACCATCGCCGACGCCGAAGCGGATCTGCGGACGGCGTGTGATCTGCTGCTCGCGGAGTGGCCGGAGTCGTTCAGGCCGTGAGACCGCGCCGGATCACCTTCCCGGTCGCGTTGCGCGGCAGCGGGTCGGTGGTGATCCGCCAGCGGCTGGGCACTTTGTAATACGACAGCCGCGCGGCCGCGTACTCGTGCAGTCGCGCCGCGTCGACGGCCGCCCCCGGGTGTACCACGACGATCGCCGCCACCTCCTGCCCCAGATCCTCGTGCGGAACTCCCACGACGGCGCACTCCGCGACGGCGGGATGCTCGTCCAGGCACTGCTCGATCTCGGTGGGGTAGACGTTCTCGCCGCCGCGCAGGATCAGATCCGAGCGGCGGCCGGTCAACCGCAGCCGGCCGTCCTCGAGGACACCGAAATCACCGGTGCGCAACCAGCGGTCCGGGGTGATCGTGGCGGCGGTGGCCGCCTCGTCCGCCCAGTAGCCGAGCATGACGAAGGGGCTGCGCACGCACACCTCGCCCTCGGTGCCGTCGGGGACCCGCTCCCCGAACGGGTCGCGGATCTCCACCGAGACCGTGAGAATCGGCCGGCCGAGCGTCCCGGGGTACTGTTCGAGCTCGGCGGTCGTGGCGACGGCTATCGCGGTACTGCATTCGGTGAGCCCGTAGCTGTCGACCAGGGCGTCGCGGGCGAACGGGAACCGCTGGCGCAGCCGGTCCTTGAGGGCGATCGACGACGGGGCCGAGGCGAGCGCGAACGCTGTCAGCGACGAGAGATCGTAGTTGTCGATATCGCCGTGCTCGAGCAGGCGGGCGGCCATGGTCGGCACCGCTCCCCAGTTGGTGACCCGTTCCCGTTCGATCAGTTCCAGCACCGTATCCGCGGCGAAGGCGCCCTGGTACATCACCACGGTGCTCCCGGTCGCCAGGCGTGGCACGACCAGATTGTGCAGGCTGGCGATATGGAACAGCGGTGAGGTCAGCAGATAGCGCAGGGGGCTCGGCTCGGTGTCGGAGTAGGCGCGCCCGGTGAACGCGGCCGCCAACGCGTCGGAGAATCGGTGGTAGTCCACGACCGCGAGCAGGTTGCGTTGGGAATGCAGTGCTCCTTTGGGCCGTCCGCTGGTTCCGCTGGTGTAGAGGATGACCGACGGATCGTCCTCGTCGACCTCGGGCCGGGGCAGTTCGGCGCCGGAGTGGGCCGCGACGAGCCGCGGAAGGTCTTCCTCGACGGTGAGCACGGCGATCTCCGCGGTATCGATATCGGCCAGCAGCGCGGCACGTTTGGCATCGACGATCAGCACCTGTGGCCGGCTGTGCCCGAGTCCGTACTCGATTTCCCGGGGCATCCACCAGCTGTTCAGTCCGACGGCGACCGCGCCCAGGCACTGCGCGGCCCAGAACGCCGTCACCCATTCGGGACAGTTGGCGGCCAGCAGCGCGACCCGGTCGCCCCGGCCCACGCCGTACTCGTCGCGTAACGCGGTGGCCAGCGCGGCGACGGCCTCCGCGTGCTGTTCATAGGAGAGACGGCGGTCGGTGGTCACCAGGTAGTCGCGGTCTCCCCAGGCCCGGGACGCGGCCACCAGGTCGCCGACCGCGCGCCCGCGATGCCGCATCACGGGCATGGTGGCGCCGAGCACCTCTTCCGTGCTGATCTCGAACCGGCCGCCCGGACCGGTCAGCCGCGTGATGACTTCGTTGAGGCGCTGCTGTGCGTCTGCCGGTGTCGTCATGGTGGCGACCCTCTCGTTCACGGTGCGTAGCGGCTGACAACCTCTCACGGCGCGCCGGGAAGTCCGGCGGTCGTTGCCACTGAGCGAGACCACCGTCCGCGACTCGTCCGGCCCCGAGGCTAGCGTCCCGGCTCGGGCGGGGCGCATGGTTTCGCGGCACATCGAGCAGTGGGAGACGATCGGCAATGGGTTCTTTGGACGGCAAGGTGGCCATCGTCACCGGCGGCGGGCAGGGTGTGGGACAGGGGATCGCCTACGCGCTCGCCGCCGCCGGCGCGGCGATCGCGGTGGTGGGACGGACCGAGAGCAAACTCCTCGCCACCACCGAGCACATCCACGTGACCGGCGGGCGGGCCGCGCCGGTGGTGTGCGATATCGGCGAGACCGATCGGCTGGAACCTCTGGTCGAACAGGTGGCCGAGCTCTTCGGCGGGGTGGACATCCTGATCAACAACGCCAACCAGACCGCGCCCGGGCGACTACTCGACATCACGCCGAAACGTATGAACGAGGCGCTGACCACCGGCCCGGTCGCCACTCTGCGGCTGATGCAGGCCTGCCACCCCTATATGAAGGCGCGCGGCGGCGGGGCGATCGTCACCATGGTCACCTCGGCGGCAGTGCGCTGGGATACCAGCGGCTACGGCCTGTACGCGGCCACCAAGGAGGCGATGCGCGCGCTGACCCGGACCGCCGCCAGCGAATGGGGCCGGGACGGTATCCGGGTGAACGCGGTCGCCCCGCATGCGCTGTCACCGGGCCTGAAATGGTGGACCGAGAACAATCCCGAGGAGGCGGCCGAATTCGTCGCCACCATCCCGTTGGGCCGGATCGGTGACTGCGAGAACGATATCGGCCGGGCGGTGGCCTTCCTGGTGGGACCGGACGCGGGCTACCTGACCGGGGCGACGATTCCGCTGGACGGTGGCCAGGCACGCTGGTCCTGAGGGAACGCCGGGTGTTCGGGGGAGAAGGACACGCGGCGGTCGCCGGTCCGGGCCGGGTCACGAGCTGTGCTCGCGGGTAACTCGTCGTTTCCGCTCCGTGGGAGTCGACGAGTGTTACTGTGGTGCGAGAATCAATTTCAGTTTTTGCCTATGAAAGGCTTCTGAACAGCTCTTTTGGAGAAGTCGATGACCATCATTGATTCGGGGAACGGTACCGCCGAGCAGACCGGCGAGCCGGGCCTGCCGCTGTCCATGGTCGAGCGGATGACCCGGATCCTGGATGCGTTCGACAATCGGAGTTCGCGGCTGTCCCTCGAGGAGGTCGCGCGGCGCGCGCGACTGCCGCGCTCCACCGTCTACCGCATCCTGCACCAGCTCACCGAGTCCAGTTGGGTCGAGCACACCTCCCTCGGTTACGCGCTCGGCCGCCGCGCCCGCGGTCTCGGCGGTGACGGGCACGACCGGATCCGGGCGGCGGCGGCCCCGTTGCTGCACGAACTGCACCTGCGGACCGGCCTGGTGGTGCATCTGACGGTGCTCGACGGCGGCGACACCGTCTACCTCGACAAGGTCGGCGGGCGGTTCGCCACCCGGCTGCCCTCCCGGGTCGGCGGCTCCGCCCCGGCCTATGCCACGGCCGGTGGAAAAGCGATCCTGGCGGCCCTGGAACCGGAGTCGGTCGACCGCCTCTACCGCCCGTCCCTGCCCCGCCGCACCGGCAAGACGATCACCGAGCGCGCGACCCTGCACCACGAGCTCAGCCGCATCCGGCTGCGCGGCGGGCTCGCCTTCGACGACAGCGAATCGGCACCCGGGGTGGCCTGTGTCGGCGCCGCGGTGCGCGGTGACACCGGACCGGTCGCCGCGGTCTCGCTGTGCGGCGACGCGCGTACCGCGCGGCTGGACCGGGTCGCGCCGCTGGTCATGAACCTGTCCCGCGAGATCTCGCGCACCCTGTTCCCCGGCCCGGGCGGCCCGGCGGAGCCGAACACCGGCGTCCGACCGCTGGAGACGCTGGGATCGCGCTGAGCCGGCGGACTCCGGTGAACGTCTCGCTCATCGGAAGGCTCTGTGACAGAACGGCGAACCGGCTGGCAGCCTCGGCACCGGGAAGGCGTGGACGCACCGCGTCTCCACGGCACCGCGGCCGGCGCGCCCGGCGGCGGAATATCGAACAGGAAGCGGGAGCCATGGGTCGGGTAACGGACCGGATCGAGCAGTACGCGGAAGAGATCCGCGCCGCGGGTACCGAGGGCGACAGGCTCATGCGCCTCGCCGACACCTCGGTGCGCCGGCTGCGCGAATCCGGTGCGATACGAATGCTGCAACCCAAGGCGCACGGCGGACTCGAATGCCATCCCCGCGAATTCGCGGAGACCACCATGGCCATCGCCGCGATGGACGGGGCGGCGGGCTGGGTCACCGGTATCGTCGGCGTGCACCCGTGGGAGCTCGCCTTCGCCGATCCCCGAGTGCAGGAGGAGATCTGGGGCACCGATCCGGACACCTGGGTCGCGTCACCGTACGCCCCGATGGGCGTGGCGACCCCCGTCGACGGCGGCTACCTGCTCAACGGACGCTGGTCGTTCTCCTCCGGAACCGACCACTGCCAGTGGGCGTTCCTGGGCGCGCTGGTCGGCGATGCCGACGGGAAACCGGTGCTGCCGCCGGATTCGCTGCACGTGATCCTGCCCCGGTCGGACTACGAGATCGTCGCGGACTCCTGGGATGTGATCGGTTTACGGGGTACGGGATCCAAGGATTTGATCGTGCGGAACGCGTTCGTTCCCGCCTATCGCACACTCTCGGCCGCGGAGGTGATGGACGGTACCGCCGTGCGCCGGGCGGGCCGTACCGAGACCCTGTACCGGATGCCGTTCTCCTGTATGTTCCCGCTGGGTATCACCTCCGCGGTCATCGGTATCGCCGAGGGAGCGCTGGCCTGCCATATCGCGGCCCAGCGCGAGCGGGTCGCGGTGACCGGTATCCCGATCAAGGAAGACCCGTACGTGCTGTTCGCGATCGGCGAGGCGGCCGCGGAGATCGCCGCCTCCCGGGCGGCGCTGCTCGAGAATGTGGACCGGTTCTGGGACAGCACGGAAAAGGGCCGGGAGGTCGGCTTCGAAGAACGCGCGATCGGCCGGCGCACCCAGACCGCGGCGGCATGGCGCGCGGTCCGCGCGGTGGACGAGATCTTCGCCAGATCCGGTGGCGGGGCGCTGCACTACCGGTTCCCCATGCAGCGGTTCTTCCGCGACGCGCACGCCGGGCTGGCACACGCTATCCATGTGCCCGGCTCGATCTTCCACGCTTCGGCGTTGACGCAGCTGGGTGGGGAGCCGCAGGGTATGCACCGCTCGATGATCTGAGGACGAGCCATCGATGTCGGCCGAGTGACGGCGCCGCTCACCGAAGGGCGTGCGCCTGATCGCCGACGGCCCGGTCGAACAGCCCTGTCGTGATGACCTCCGACCGGTTTCCGCGGCGCCGTGCACGGGTCGTGACAGGAGCGGTCATCGACCACCGGATCCGCCGTACTATTGCCGGTGGGTCATCTCGGCGAGGCGTAGGTCGCGGGTGCGGGATTGGTGGGCCTCCATGGCTTTCGCCGCGCGTTCGGGATCGCGGTCGCGGATCGCCTCGAAGATCTGGGTGTGCTCGTCCTCGATGAGGTCGAGGTTGTCGCTGGTGCGCGAGACCGCCCCGTCGTAGACCCGCAGGCGAGCGTCGAGGAGGGCCATCAATTCCAGCGCGGTCGTGTTGTGGGCGGCATGACGCAGTGCGACATGCCATTCCGCGTGCCGGTCGAGTCGTTCCTGACCGCTGAGTCCCCGGGCGGAGTCCAGCAGATGGCGGAGTTTGGCCAGATCGAACTCGGTGCGCCGGGCGGCCGCGCTGCGGGCGACGGTGGCTTCCAGCGCGATGCAGGCTTCGCAGATATCGAGGATCTCCTCCGGCGTGCGGACCCGGACGACGAAACCGCGTGATTCCTTGGTCATCAGCCCCTCGACCTCGAGCCGCATCAACGCTTCGCGCACCGGGGTGCGGGAGACACCGAGATCCGCACCGACATTCGCCGGGACCAGCAGGGTGCCGGGCGGGTAGGTCCCGCCGACGATACGGGCACGCAGCCGGCGGTACGGCGAATCCGATGGATCACGGGATTCCGGCATGGGGATTCTCCTCGGAGCGGGGGACGCGATCGTCCACCGATACCACAGTCGCGGCGCGAAGAACAGACTTCTGAACGCAGCTGTATACAACTGGCGACAGTTGCGTGCGTCGGCTCTACCGTGCCTGGAGAAGCACGACAGGAGAGTCATGTACCCGCAAGTGAACGAAGACCGCCGATGACCGGATCGGTGGTCGCGGCCGCTCCGGCCACCCCGCGGCGACGGGCGCTGACCAGCAGGTTCGGCTGGAATCCACGCGCCTTGCTGCCCTGGGTGGTGCCGGTGCTCATCGTCGCGGCGTGGCAGTGGACGTCGAGCGCCGGGATCATCTCGCCGGCGATCCTGCCCGCACCGTCGGTGGTGCTCGGCACCGCCGGCACGCTGTGGCGCAGCGGCGAACTACCGGAGCACATCCTGGTCAGCCTGCGCCGGGTCGCGATCGGTTTCGGTCTCGGCGCCGTGATCGGCCTGGCGTTCGGCTTCGCGGTCGGACTGTCCCGGCTGGCGGAGGGCGTGTTCGACCGGAGTCTGCAGATGGTGCGGGCACTGCCGCATCTGGCGCTGGTGCCGCTGCTCATCGCGGCGTTCGGTATCGGCGAGACACCGCGGGTGGTGCTGGTCACCCTCGGGGTGATCTTCCCGGTCTACCTCAACACGGTCAGCGGAATCCGCACGGTCGACGAGAAACTCATCCAGCTGGGCAGCTCCTACGGACTCACCCGCTGGGGGCTCATCCG
This sequence comes from Nocardia sp. NPDC004568, assembly GCF_040609955.1. Classification (NCBI taxonomy): domain Bacteria; kingdom Bacillati; phylum Actinomycetota; class Actinomycetes; order Mycobacteriales; family Nocardiaceae; genus Nocardia; species Nocardia sp. NPDC004568. The sequence goes on along the minus strand of NZ_JBEXLL010000007.1, from coordinate 117,332 downwards.
CCACGTCGTGGTGCCGGGCGCGATGCCGATGATCCTGACCGGGATCCGGTACGCGCTGGGCGTCGCGTGGCTCACACTCGTCGTCGCCGAGACGATCGCGACCCGCGAGGGCATCGGATATCTGGCGCAGAACGGCCGGGAGATGCTGCGCACCGACCGGATCGTGCTGGCGATCGTGCTCTACGCCTTCGCCGGTCTGCTCGCCGATCAGATCACCCGGCTCGTCGAGCGCCGGGCCCTGCGCTGGAATCCGACGATGCGGAAGGTGCGATCGTGAGCGAGCGGGCGAAGCAGCGAGTGGGCCTCACGCTGCGCGGGACGGGTATCCGGTACCGCGACAACTGGGTCCTGCGCAACCTGGATCTCACGGTCGAACCTGGTCAGTTCGTCGCTGTGATCGGCCCGAGCGGTGTCGGCAAATCGAGTCTGCTGCGCCTGCTCGCGCAACTCGAGGCGCCCACCGAGGGGTCGGTGACACCGGTCGGCGCGTCCTCCTACTCGGCCCGGATGATGTTCCAGGAGGACCGTCTGCTGCCGTGGAAATCGGTGCTCGGCAATGTCACGCTGGCGACCCGGCGCCGGGAGGACGCGGCACGCCGGTTGCTTGACCGGGTCGGTCTCGCGGGGCGGGAAAAGGATTGGCCCGCCGAGCTTTCCGGCGGCCAGCGGCAGCGGGTCGCGCTGGCCCGGGCGCTGCTGCACCATCCCGATATCCTGCTGCTGGACGAGCCGTTCGGCGCCCTGGACGCCATCACCCGGGTGAATATGCACGAACTCGTCGAATCGCTGCTGGCGCAGGATCCGCGCACCGTCGTCCTGGTCACCCACGATGTCGAAGAAGCGCTGGTGCTGGCCGATCGGGTGCTGCTGCTGACCGCGGAAGGGATCACCACCGATCTCACCGTCGAGCAGCCTCGGCCGCGACGGCGCGGCGACGCGCAACTCGCCGATCTGAAACAACGTCTCCTGGACGACCTTCTCGCCGCCGACCGTTCGGCGCGGCAATCCCCGAAAGGCACCACCGTATGAGCACGTCACCGTTATCGCTGAACCGACGCGGATTCCTCAAGGCCACCGGACTCGGCACGCTCGGCATCGCCGGCGCCGCGGCCCTGTCGGCCTGCGGGCCGGGTTCCTCGACCCCGGCGGCGCTGACCGAGATCCGGTACGCCCTGATCGGCGACGGCAAGGCCGAACCGGGCACGATCCTGTCGCACCGGCTCGGCGGTTTCGACGTCGCCGCCGAGGTGGGGTTGCCGGTCTCGTTCCCGACCGGGTTCCCCGCGTCGCTCCCGGTCATGGAGGCGATCAAGGCCGGCAGTATCGAGTTCTCCTTCGCCACCGCGACCGCGGTCATCTACGCCATCGGCGGCGGGGTGCCGGTGGTGCCGCTGGTCGCCTATCCGCTGCCGGCCAACGAGGTCGACATCCTGGTCCACAAGGGTTCCGACATCAAGTCCGCGGCCGATCTCGCCGGCCGCAGGGTAGCCGATCACCAGGGCACCACCGGGACCTACAGTCTCGTCGAATATCTGGAGTCCGCCGGGTTGACGCTCGACGATATCGAGTACGTCAACCTCACCGCCGCCGACGCGGAAGCCGCGTTCGCGCAGCGGCACGTCGACGCCTGGATCAACTGGCAGCCCACCATCGAACTCGCCCGGCGCAAACACGATGCCGATGTGCTGCCCGGAGTGCGCACCTACGATTACGCGTTCTTCGTCGCCTCCGAGCGGTTCGCCTTCGACCACCCGCGCGAGGTCGCGACGCTGGTGCGCAATGTCCGCGACGCACAGCGCTGGATCGAGGCGAACCCGGAGACCGCGGTCGCCGAATTCGCGGCGCTGGGCGGCTTCGGTGATTCCACCCTGGAGAAGGACGTCTACTACGACCTGGTCCAGCAGAAGCGTCTCTCGTACTCGGGCGCGGGAGATTTCGGCGTGGTCGGACCGGATGCCGTCGACGGCACCCAGGACCTGGCCGACAACTTCCACCAGCTCGGTGTGTACCCGGAGGCGGTCGATGTGCGCGGCTGGTTCGCCGACGACCGGTTCGCGCCGGTCGCCGACGCCGTGCGCGCCGAGTTGTCCGAGTAGTGATCGAAAGAGATCGGAAGACCATTCGATGAGCAAGAAAATGCGCCTCGCCGCGTTCGTCACCGCGGGCCCGGGCCGGCCCGGTGGCTGGCGGTATCCGGGATCGGTGCCCGGCTGGCTGGAAGCCTCCTACTATCACAACATCGCGCGGACCCTGGAGGACGGCCGGTTCGACCTGGCGTTCTTCCCCGATATCCTCTCGGTCCCCGACCGTTTCGGCGGCAGTACCGATTCACAGTTGCGCTACGGCGCGCTGGGTTCGCTGCGGGTGGATCCGCTACCGGTGATGGCGTCGATGGCCGCGGTGACCCGCCATCTCGGTATCGCGGCGACCGTGTCGACCAGCTACGCGCAACCGTTCAGCGTCGCCCGGACCTTCGCCAGCCTCGACCACCTCACCGCCGGCCGCTCCGCCTGGAACATCGTGACCTCGTTCCAGGAATCCGAAGCCCGGAACTTCGACCTCGACGCGCAGTTCGACCGCGCGACCCGCTACGAACGCGCCGACGAGTTCCTGCAGGTGGCGGCGAAACTGTGGGACAGCTGGGAAGACGACGCGCTGGTCCTGGACGAGCGGGCCCCGCTGTTCGCCGATCCGGACCGCGTGCACCGGATCGATCATCAGGGGCAGTACTTCACCGTGCAGGGTCCGCTCAATGTGCCGCGGCCGCCGCAGGGGTATCCGGTGCTGATCCAGGCGGGCGCCTCGTCGAAGGGCAAGGATTTCGCCGCGCACTGGTCCGATGTGATCTTCTGCAGCCACGCGTCGAAGGAATCCGCGCAGGCCTTCTACACCGAGATCAAGGAGCGGGCGGCGACTTTCGGCCGCGATCCCGACCGGATCAAGATCCTGCCGTCGATCACCCCGATCGTCGCCCCCACCACGGCGCGGGCCGAGGAACTGGCCGCGGAGATCTTCGAACTGGTCCCGCCGCTGGGTGGTCTGTCCACGCTCGCCTATCACCTCGACGTCGACCTCTCCACCTTCCCGCTGGACGAACGCCTGCCCGAGGTGGAGGTCCCGGGCGTGGAAGGGCACTATCACGAGGTCCGGGAGATCACCGAGCGCGACGGTCTCACCCTGCGTCAACTGGGCAAACAGTACGGTGGCCGGACCGAGGGGAATTTCATCGGCACGGCCGCCGAGGTCGCCGACGGGCTCGAGGAGTGGTTCACCGACGGCGCCGCCGACGGATTCACCCTCCAGGTTCCGTATCAGCCGGGCGGGTTCGAGACCTTCACCCGGCAGGTGGTGCCGGAGCTGCAGAAGCGCGGCCTCTTCCGGACCGAGTACGAGGGCGCGACATTGCGCGAGAATCTCGGGCTCGACCGCCCGGTCCGGGGCGAATGGACCACGCGCGCGGGCGGTGTGGCGTGACCGGTCCGGAAACCGGTGTGACGCGTGGTGATGTGGTGGTGGCAGCCGAGATCGCGGCACCGGGCCGGTTCATCGTCTCGGCGCGGGCCAACCACCTGGTCAGCGATTCCCGGCTGGTCGAAGGTGAGGCGATCCACGCGGGCGAACTGTTGCTCGCCGCGCTCGCGTCGTGTGCTCTGGCGAATATCGAGAACCGTGCCGGGGAGACGGGTCTGCCCGCCGTGCGCGTGACGGCGACAGCGTCGCGCACCCGTGACGAGGACGATCCGACCTACTATCGCCGCACCGTACTCGAGATCGGCATCACCGGGGTCGGCGACGCGGACGGATGGGCGCTGGTGGACCACTTCGTGGCCACCTGCCCGATCTACAACACGGTGCGCCGCGGCAGCGGTATCGAGGTCACCCTCAACGGCCGCGGCCGGCCGGAGACCGCCGGATCGGTGCGCCGGGACGGGACGGACGGCGACCGTGCGCGGACCTGAGGGCCGGTACGCCGGGACGGCGGACGACAGATACTGTCGGGGCGAGGTGCTGCGCGGCCGGCGGACGCGGGGTGCGGGCGATCGCCGCGTTCACTCCTCTCGGATCCAGGCGGGTGCGATCCGTAGTTCGCCCAGTCGCCGGCCCGCCGGTGTCCGGATCACGGTGGAGGTGAGCCGCAGGCCCCCGGTCCGGTGTGGCGGTCGTCCCGCGCGGTAGTAGTGGACCAGCGAGTTCGCCGAGGCCGCGGCCCGGTCGCCGGACACCTCCACCAGCAGATCGGTGGCCGTGTGCTGGCTGTACTCGCCGTCGACGGCGGACCGGCGGATGAAGTCGGCGACGGCGTCGATGCCGCGCAGCGTACCGCCGCGCGGCGAGTGGACCGTCACGTCGTCGGTGTAGACGGTAGCGGCGTCCCCGTACCTTCCCTCGTCGAGTAGTCGTGCGAAACGGGTGAACAGATCGGCGATTTCGATGCGGTCGGCGATCGAGCCATCGGTGGACACAGCGCCTTCCCCCGGACCGCGGCTACCCGGCTCGCGGCGGCTCGGCCGGGGTGAAGGTGATGTTCAGATCGCGGAGCCCGCGGAGCAGGAAGGTCGGTTCGTATCGGTAGTCGCGCTGCTCGGCGGGGCCGTGCGCGTTCTCGTCGATGGCGATCTCGGACATCCTGTCCAGCATTCGGTTCAGGGTGACGCGTCCTTCCACCCGGGCCAGGGGCGCCCCGGCGCAGGTGTGCACCCCGCGGCCGAAAGCGATGTGCTCGCGGGCGTTCTTGCGGTCGGGGCGGAACTCGTCGGGATCGTCGAACTTCCGCGGATCGCGATTGGCGGCGCCGATGCACAGCATCACCACCGTCCCCGCGGGAATATCCACCCCACCGAGGGTCGTGGACCTGCGGGCCAGGCGGAAGTCGACCTTCGTGGGGCTCTCGATGCGCAACGACTCCTCGAGGAAGCCGGCGACGAGGTGGCGCTGCTCCCGCAGTATCCGCTGGAACTCCGGCTTCTCGGCCAGGACGCGCACGGCCGAGCTGAGCAGTTTGGTCACCGTCTCCTGGCCCGCCGCGAAGAGGAAGGTGGCGGGCCGCACCACGTCGATGATCTCGGGCAGAGTCCCGTCGGGGTAGGTGGTGGAAGCCAGGGCGCTCAGCACATCCGGGCGGGTGGCGCGCCGGCGTTCGGCGATATAGGCGCCGAAGGTCTCGTCCAGCCATTCCAGCGGATTGAGGCCGACGGGTTCGTGGTCCAGCGCGCCGACCCGGCTGCCGGGGTGGTCGTGCCCGGCCAGGGTCTGCCGGAAGGCCTCGCGGTCCTGCTCCGGAACGCCGAGCAGATCGGCGATCACCAGGGTGGCGAAGGGTTTCGCGTACTCGGCGAGGAATTCGCAACGGCCGGTGGCGAGAAACTCGTCGAATTGGCGGTCGGCCTGCCGCCACATGTAGTCCTCGTTCTCCTTCAGCCGGCGCGGGGTGAGCAGCCGGTTCAACAGTGACCGGGCGCGCGTGTGCTCCGGCGGATCCATGGTCACCATGTGCTCGAAGATCGGGAACAGGTGGCGGTGCGCGGCTATCTGACCGGTGATGTCGTCTCCGGTGGGGACGAAGGGCAGCGGCGGGAACGGTCCGCCGATCGATACGCAGGCCGAGAACGACTCGGTGTCGCGGAAAGCCTCGTTGGCTTCCTGGTAACCGGTGACGGCGACGACGCCGTGGTGGGGTTCGCGGAACACCGGGTTCCGGCTGCGCAGGAAGGCCAGGTACTCGTAGGGGTCCTGGGCGAGAGCTTCGTCGGAGAAGAAGTCCAGGGCGGCAAGGTCGGTCATGCGCTCGCGGGCCTTTCGTGCCGGTCCCCGCGGGCCGGTGCCGGGATGCCGCGGAGCCTCGTCGATCCGGTCGACCGGGATCGGCGCATCGGAAGCCGCCGAAATTTGATCGATCGATAAATGTTAAGGTGCACCATGACTACCATGTGCCGCTCAGGCCGGTCAAGGAGTGCGGCGGCGCACGCGAACCCGCTGTCCGGCAGCGTGTCCGGGTGGTGTCGCTGAGTGGCCACGAAACGTGCGACCAGGACCGATGAGGCCGGAACGCGGCTTCGTCTCATGGAGGCGACCGCCCGGATCATTCGTGAAGAGGGATACGCCGCGGCGACCTCGCGCCGGGTCGCGGCGCAGGCCGGGGTGCGATCCGCGCTGGTCTACTACTACTTTCCCACGATGGACGATCTGTTCGTCGCCGTCATGCGGGCGGGTGCCGAGCGCGCGCTGGAGCGGATGCGGCAGGTGCTCACCGCCGCCGACCCGCTCCACGCGCTGTGGGAGATCAATACCGACGACCGGTTCACCCAGTTGAACACCGAGTTCATGGCGTTGGCCAACCATCGCAAAGCGGTCGGGGTGGAGCTCAAGGCGTATGCCGAGCGGGTTCGTGATATCGAGACCGCGGCCGTGACCCTCGTACTGCGCACGCACGGAGTCGATCTGGATCGATTCCCGCCCGTGGTGGTCTCGATGCTGCTCACCGGCGCGGCGCGCATCCTCTGCAACGAGGGGGCCGTGGGGGTTCGGCAGGGGCACGCCGAACTGCGCGCGTTCGTCGAGGGGCTCATGGAGCAGTACGCGCTGCCGTCGGCCGACGCGGGGCGAAACCACGCCGAGTGACCGGCGGGGATCGGACCGGCCTCGGTCCGAACTCGGCCCGGCGCCCGGCGGATTCGTGAATCGCGCCGGTGGGGCACTGTCGCGGCGTGCGGGTCGCTCGACGGTCTCGTGGCGGCGCGCTTTCCCGGGCCGGCGGGGGTTCTCGGTGATCGGCAGCTCTGCCGGCGGCCGAGTCCGCTCTCGTCGTTGACACCCGTTCCTGTTGCTGTCAGAGTTTGATCGATCGGTCAAATTCGATCGGTTCGGGGCGCGCTGATCTCCGGTCCGCGCCCGGCCTGCGACAGAACGAGGTGGTTCGATGACGGGGCGAGTCGAAGGCAAGGTCGCCTTCATCACGGGGGCGGCACGGGGACAAGGGCGCAGTCACGCGGTGCGATTGGCGCAGGAGGGCGCCGATATCATCGCGGTCGATGTGTGCGCGCCGGTGAGCGGCAGTGACGAGATCGCGCCGTCCACACCGCAGGATCTGGCCGAAACCGCCGCACTGGTACGGGCGCAGGGCCGCCGGATCGTGACCGAACAGGTCGATGTCCGCGACTACGACGGGCTGAAAGCGGCCCTCGACCGGGGTGTGGAACAGCTGGGCGGACTGGATGTCGTCGTGGCCAATGCCGGTATCGGCAACGGGGGAGAAACGCTGGACAAGACCAGCGAACCGGACTGGCAGACGATGATCGATATCAATCTCTCCGGTGTCTGGAAGACCGTGAAAGCCGGGGTGCCGCATCTGCTGCGGGCCGGCGCGGGATCGATCGTGCTGACGAGCTCGGTGGGCGGGCTCAAGGCCTATCCCAACACCGGCCACTACATCGCCGCCAAACACGGGGTGATCGGGCTGATGCGGAGCTTCGCGGTGGAACTCGGACCGCATTCCATCAGGGTGAACTCGGTGCTGCCGACGAATGTCGATACACCGATGTTCATGAACGAGGGCACCATGAAACTGTTCCGGCCGGATCTGGAGAACCCGGGACCGGCCGATTTCGCGCCCGTCGCCCAGCTCATGCACGTGCTGCCGGTCGGCTGGGTGGATCCGGTCGACATCAGCAACGCGGTGCTCTTCCTGGCCTCCGACGAGGCACGCTATGTCACCGGGCTGCCGTTACCGGTCGACGCCGGCAGCCTGCTGAAATGAGGGCCACGGGGTGATCACCCCGCGGCCCTCGGCGACTGCGGTGGCGGCGCTCGCGTCCCCGGCCCGGTCAGTCGCGTAGTGCGCGGGCGCGCAGGGCCGCCAGCGTCCGTGTCAGGATGCGGGAGATCTGCATCTGCGACACGTTCAGTTCGGCCGCGATCTGGGCCTGGGTGCGGTTCTCGAAGAACCGCATGTGCAGCACACGCCGGTCGCGTGGCGGCAGCTCCCGCAACAGGGGTGCGACGGTCAGGGCGTTCTCGGTGATCTCGTAGGACGGATCCTCGTCACCGAGTGTGTCGGCGCTCTTGGCCGCCGCGCCGCTGCTGTCGTTCTGCTCCACCGAGGCATCCAGCGAATCGGTGCGATAGGCGTTACCGGCCAGCAGTGCCTGGGTGACCTCGTTGAGGTCGAGATTCATCGCCACGGCGATATCGAGCGCGGTCGGGGTGCGGCCGAGCTCCTGGCTGAGGTGCTCGATGGTGGGACCGAGGGCGAGCTGGGTCTCCTTCAGTCGCCGCGGGACGCGGACCGCCCAGGTGTGGTCGCGGAAATGGCGGCGGACCTCACCCATGATGGTGGGTACCGCGAAGGCCAGGAAGCTGGTGCCCCGGGTGGTGTCGTAACGGTCCACGGCCAGCACCAGACCCAGGGAGGCGATCTGGTGCAGGTCGTCATAGGTCTCCCCGCGGCCGGTGAACCGGCGCGCGATGTGATCGGCGAGCGGCAGACAGCGGCGCATGATCTCCTCGCGCAACTCCGGACGCCCCGGGTCGTCGGCCTCCATTCCCGCGAGCCGCTCCAGCAGCGGCTCGATCCCGTCGTAGCTGTCGGTACCGCGGCTGGCGCGCCGCGCGGTGGTGGGGGAGTCGTATGCGGCCACAGTCGTCATCGAAAACCTCGCTTTCGGTTGCCTCCGCCTCGATCGGCGCCGTCGGAGGGCGACACGATCCCCGGCTACCGCCGTCCGGGGCAGGCAATCAAGATCGGCCCGCCTTCTTCGTATTGTGAACACTCGAGGTTCACCGGCTTCGTTTTCCGGACAGTTCCGCCGGTCGGCCGGGCACCGGGCGCATGCGAGCGGCTCCGGTCGCCGATACTGGACGCCTCCGGGCGTCCCGTCCGGAGGCGACAGCGCGACCGGCACTGTGGCGGCCGCTCGGCCGGTGCATGGCGGTCACGAGCGTGGTGCGGGCTCCTCCCGGGAGTCGTCCGCCGGGAATCGGCGGGGCGTCGGGGCCACCGCGTTCGGCGGCCGGTTCGGTCCGGGCGGGTACACATGGTGTCGTAGAAGAGAACGACCGTCGTTCCACTTGTGTGCCGGCCGGTGGTGCGTTCGACCCGACGAGAGGCTGTTCATGCATAGTCTGGCGTTCGACAGCGAGGACCTCGGTGCGACCGAGGCATTCCTCAACGACGCCTATACCCAGATGCAGATCGGCAACGACAGTCCGCGCGGGGTGCGCACCCGTATCCGCCGTGACGTCCTCGGCCCGGTCAGTCTCGACCGGCTGAGCCTGGGCTTCGATATGGCCTACGACGCCGAGCCACTCAATAAGGTCTGCCTGGTCACGGTGCATACCGGGACGGTCGAAGAGGATTACCACGGTGTGGGCCGCGACACCTTCACCCCTGGCGACTCCGGTCTGCTCACGCCGCACGATCTGCCGTACAGCGGGGTGATCCGCTCCGCGCGCTACGACATCACCATGTTCGATCCGCAGTTGCTGGACCGGCTGGCGTCCACCACGGACGCGGCCGAACCCGTCCGGCTCAGTGGCCACCGGCCGGTGAGCCTCGCAGGGAACCGGCAGTTGACGGCGGTGATCACCCACCTGCAACGGGTGGCCGCCGACCCCGCCACCGCGGACAGTCCACTGCTGGCCGCGACCGGGGCCGATTACCTCGCCGCGACCGTACTCGCCACCATGCCGACCACGGCGGTGACCGACGCCGCGGCCGCCGACCGCCGCGACGCGCATCCGGAGACGGTGCGCCGGGCCGTGGCCTATCTCGAATCGCATCTGCACGAGGACGTGAAGATCGCCGAGGTGGCCGCCGCAGCCTTCGTGACACCGCGCGCACTGCAGCTGGCGTTCCGGCGTCATCTCGGTACCACACCGCTGCGGTATCTGCGCAGGCTGCGGCTGGCCGGTGCGCACGACGATCTGCGGGCCGCGGTGGGCGGGGACGGGCAGACCGTCGCGACCATCGCCTACCGGTGGGGTTTCGCGCACCCCGGCCGCTTCGCGATCGCCTACCGCCATCACTACGGGCGCCCGCCGTCGGAGGTCCTGCACGCCTGAGCCCGGTGGTGCGGTCCGCGGTATCGCGCCGGGGACCGTTTCGGCGGCGCGGGTGTGCGGCTCCGGCCGCTGGGTAGCACGCCGGGGTAATCCGTCGACCGGACCGAGGAGCCCACCATGACCCACGCGGCCGAGATGCTGGACCTGTACCCCCACGACCTGGACGGAATCGACCGCACCGCCCTGACCCGGTGTATCGAGGAATGCTTCTCCTGCGCGCAGGTGTGCACCGCCTGCGCGGACTCCTGCCTCGGGGAACCCGGAGTCGCCGACCTGGTGACCTGCATCCGCACCGACCTGGACTGTGCCGATATCTGTGACACCACCGGGCGCGTGCTCACCCGGCGGACCGGTGGCGGCACCGCGCCGACCCGGCCGCTGCTCGAGGCCTGCGCCGCCGCCTGCGCGGCCTGCCGGGACGAATGCCTGCGGCATGCCGGCATGCACGAGCACTGCGAGGTGTGCGCCGAGGCGTGCCGCCGCTGCGAACAGGCCTGCCGGACCCTGCTCGCGACACTCGGCTGACGGGGCGCGGACACCGTACCGGCCCGGTCGGCGGGCCGGTATGCGCGCGCTCATCGCGGCGGCGCGGTCTCCGTGGTTCGCGCCGCGCCGGCGCCGGGCACGACCGCGAACTCGAGTCCGTAGTTGTTCACAGTGGGGGGCAGCGGTTCGCCCGGGCCGAGCCGTGGATGAGAGCGCAGGCGGAATTCGGGCCCCGCCATCAGATGCGCGAGCAGCGCGCTGGTGACGAACAGGACCAGATTCCGTCCCGGACATTCGGCGGGCCCGGCGCTGAAGGGCACCAGCTGGGGGTATTGCTGCGCACGCCCGTCCAGCCAGATCTCGGGTTCGAACCGGTCGGCGAACGGGAGCGTGTCACGATCGCGGTGGAAGGCCGGCACCACGATCACCAGTGCCGCGCCGGGCTCCAGGGCGAACTCCGCGGAGCCGGACCGCCACCGGGTCCACTCGGTGGTGTCACGCAGGATGACCGGAGTGGTGGGCCACAACCGGATCGATTCGAGCACGCAGGCACGCAGGTAGGGCCGCAACTCGGCGGAACCGGGGTCCTCGGATTCGGCGCGGGCCCGCGCCCGCTGGTCCGGATGGTCGGCCAGCAGGGCGAGGGTCCGGGACAGCGCGATCCCGGCGGCGTCGAAGGCGAACAGCCATTGCGGCATCTGGCCCACCGGGTCGGTCGCTCCGGCAGCGGGGACGGCCGCCAGGGCCCCCGCCAGGCTGTCGGGCTCCGCCGTTTCCACATAGTCGTACAACCGGGCGAGGAACCGGTCGCGTCGTCTGCGCTGCGGCGGTGCCAGGAAAGACCAGTTCGCGGCCGACCGCAGCCGCCACAACTCGTCGGTGATCGCGTCGTCGTGCCGGGCCCGCTCACCGAGCGCGATCCGCCGCACCAGGCGCCACCACGCGGCCGTGAAGGTTCCGGCGTCCAGGACCCCGCGCCCCCGGGCGCGGGTGAGCAGATCCTGCGCCTCGTCCGCGATCTTCGCCGCGAATGGCACCGCCAGCCGGTGCAGCGGTGCGCCGGTGTCGAGCGCCGCCTCGTTCACCGCGCGCCGCTGGGCGCGGACCGGCCCCTGGGACACCAGCACGCCGTGCGGCTGGAACTGGCCCAGTGCGGCCCGCTTCTCGCGGTTCGCCGGGTCGAACGGGACGGGCGCCTCGTCGAGTACCCGGCCGACATCCTCGGGATCGAGGACCACGACGATCCGGCGGCCGGGCACCACCAGTTCGACCGGTCCGCGGCCGAACTCCGCGCGCAGGGCCCGGATCCGCTCGATCGCGCGTTCGTCGGCGCGGAGACGTTCCAGCAGTCCGAGCATCGGCCGCCGGCGCGCGATCACCCCCGCGGCGATCGCCGGGAAACCCAGATCCACCAGGGTGGTGGCCGCCCGGATTCCGGTGAGCCGGTGCCCGTGCACATCCGCCATGCCGCTCTCCTCCCGTTGCTGTGGCCGGCAACAGCCGGTGACCGGCGCGTACCCGGGCGCGAGCCGGTGAAACGGAACACGGCGCGCCGACGGGATCGTGACCATCTCGCCGGATCGGACGCCCGGCTGCTCGGCCGGCGGCGGCGACAGCCGCCCGCTCCGGCGGAACCGGCGCCGGCCCGGGCCGGTACCGGTCGCGCGCGGTGCGCGGGTGGGTCGATCGGGCGGGCGGACGCGGTAGGGTTCTGATGCGGCCGGATCGGCGTCGGGATTCCCGCTACCGGCCCGCGCCGCGTGTGGCGCGGCACTCGTCCACATCGGCATATGCGGAGGTACATGATGTCTCAGGCCATCGAGGGCATCGACCCGGCCGTGCCGCCCAGCGGCCCGGGATGTGTCGAATGCGAACAGGCGCGGGGCTGGTGGGTGCATCTGCGGCGGTGTGCCCAGTGCGGGCACGTCGGCTGCTGTGATTCGTCTCCGGCCCAGCACGCCACCGCGCATTTCCAGGCGACCGGGCATCCCTTCGTGCAGAGTTACGAACCGGGGGAGGACTGGTTCTGGGACTACCGGTCCGGTGAGATGTACGGCGCCGGGCCGGAACTCGCTCCGCCGCGGGATCATCCGGGTTCGCAGACGGTGCCCGGACCGCGGGAGCGGGTCCCGGCGGACTGGCAGGACCATATCCACTGAAATCGCGGCCTGCAGCGGCCCGCGGTCCCGAGCCGCCGAGCACCCGCGGCACCGGTCGACGAATGCGCGCGGGCCCGGCCGTCACGCGCTGCCGGACAGCCGGCGGCGGAGGCGGTCGAACACCTTCGGCCGGGGCGGTCGGCGATCCGGGTCGAACCAGTGGGGCAGCGGTTCCCGGGCGGTGAGCCACGGCCCCGGCACGGCGCCGGCCCGGCCGGTGCCGGTGCCCGTGTGTGCGGCGACGATTCCGCCGGTGATGGCGCTGGTGGTGTCGATATCGCCGTCCGCCTCGATACAGGTGGTGACCGCGGCCGGGTAGTCGGCGAGCGTGGTCGCCGCCACCCATATCGTGAACGGGACGGTGTTCTGCGCGGTGACCAGCGCGCCGTTGCCGAGCTCGTGCGCGGCTTCCGCCGCGGAGACGTTCGTCATGGACCCGGCCCGGCGGATCAGGCGGGTCGTCTCGCTGTCGGCCAGTCGGTCGACGACGGCGCCGACGAATTCCGCCGGGGCGGGCCGGATGCCGGTGCGTCGCGAGTGGGCGGCCAGTCCGGCGGCGAGCGCCACCGCCACCGCGCCGGCGATACCCTCCGGATGGGTATGGGTGATCTCTGCGGACCGGGCGGCCTCGGTGACGATCCGTGCGGGATCCCCGGCGAAGCAGGCACCCAACGGGGCGACGCGCATGGCCGCGCCGTTACCGCGCGAGCCCTGGTTCTTGAACAACTCCCCGGCCGCGTCCCGCCAGTGCGCACCGGCGCCGATCCGGCGCAGCACGCCGACCGTGTTGAATCCGTAGTCGCGGTGCGGCCGGAACCGGCGCGCGAAGGCGGCGGCGAGCCGATCCTGGTCGATCGCGCCGTTGCGCAGGAGTTCGGCGACCACACTGCAGGCCATTTCGGTGTCGTCGGTCCAGGCCCACTGCTGCTCGGTGGGCAGCGCACCTGCTCGCAGGTCGTCGAGGGACCGGCGCATGACGGGGAACTGCTGCCCCAGTGCATCCCCCACGGACAATCCGTCCAGCGAATCGAGCATCGAGTCGATGTGCATCGCGTCGAATGGTATCCGGATCGGGTATTCGGCCGAACACCACCACAGCGAGCGACCTGGAGGCGGCGTGCCCGGCGAGGCGGACGAGAACATCAGCGACGGCGTCCACACGTTTGCCGAGCTGTACCACTACCGGATGTTGTACAACGCGCTCGTGTTCAACGAATGGGCGCGCGGCGACCGATACGACGTGCACAAGAGTATCCGGCACAGCGACGGTGAACTGTGTTTCGGCGGCGGCTGGTTCGTCGTCTACGCGACATTGCCGACCGGGCAGATCGCCAATCACTACCGGATGCGGCACTGGGGGCTGTTCCGAATCCCGGAACGGCGGGTGCCCGCCGTATGGGACGGGCACAGTGCGCGCGAGGCCGCCGAGCGTATGCTCCGATTTCTGCGGGAACCCCCGTCACCGGGCTCCGGTGATACGCCGATGAGCTGATCGGTGCGGCGCACCGCCCCGGCGGCGCGTCCCCGCCGACGCTGTTTGCCCAGGTGGCGCCCGCCGTCGGCCGGTCGGCGCGGGCCCGGGCGCCGGCGCTGCGGAAGCTTTTCCGGGGCGGCGGGGACACCCGCCCGGACCCGCGACGGTCCCCCCGCGAAATCGGACGAGAGTCCAAGTGGCTCTTTCTCATTGGTTTCTCAGCGTTTCTGAGGCGGTATTCCAGGGTGGTACCAGTACGGTGTCGCGTGCCGGGTCGGCCGGTGGTGGTAGTGAGTGAAGGGACGTGGGTGTGGCGCGCAGGGTAGTAGTCACGATGGTCGATGACCTGGACGGGGATTCCGTCGCAGCGGAGACGGTGTCGTTCGGAGTCGACGGTTCGCTGTACGAAATCGACCTCTCCGAGGAGAACGCGCGGGAATTCCGCGCGGCACTGGACAAATGGGTGCCGTTCGCCCGCCGGGTCGGCAAACCGCGCCGGGTGAAAGGACAGACACCGGACCGCCCGCAATCGGCGAAAGCGGTGCGGGAATGGGCGCGGCGCAACGGGCACGAGGTACCCGACCGCGGTCGTATCCCCGGTGTCGTGCTGGAGGCGTATCAGCGCGCCGCCGGCTGAGCCCGGGCAGCACGGTATGCGGCCGTGGCTGTCCCCGGCCGGCGATCAGTTCGCCGGCTCGGGCGGGGCGTGGACGGCGATCTCGCCGCTGAGCGTGCGGCCGCCACTGAGCCGCAGTCGATCCCCGCTCCAGAATCGGCCGGGGTCGTACCAGTCCGGGCTGCGGGTTTCCGGGAGCAGACCCATCGCCTGGTAGGTGGCCGCCACGATCTCCGCGCAGTAGGCGTTCTCCACCTCGCGGGCGGCGGGCGGTCGGGAACGGCGGCGCGGCAGCCGGATCCGGCCGCGGAACCAGCGTCCGGCCAGCGCCGCGGTGGACGGGAACGGGGTGCCGTCGAGTCGCGCCACCGTGCGCAGCACGCCGTCTTCCATCTCCCGGGTGGCGGGCGGCTCGAGCTGACGCAGCCACGCCTGCTGACCGTAGCGATTCGCCCACGTCGACACCGCGTCGCGCAGGTTGTGCAGTTGAGCACCGCGGTGCGCGGTGCCCGACCACATATCCGGTAGGGACCGGCCGAGTTCGGCGTGCCAGATCAGCGCGGGGAGATCGTCGATCACCACCGACATCCCCACGTGGTTGACCGGACTGTTCGTCGTCATCCGGATCATCCGGTCGGCCGTGGAATGTCCACGGAACAACCAGATATCGCCTGTCCTGGTGATCTCGACAGCCCGGTCGAGATCGAGATCCGCACCCGCCATGGACGTAGCCTATGCGTTATGAGGTGGTGGAAGGTATTGGGTTTGGCGGGAGCGGCCGGTGTGGTGGCCACCGGTGTGGTGGTGGTGCGCGCCGAGCGCCGTCGGCGCGCCTACACTCCGGACGAGGTCCGCGAGCAGTTGCATGCCCGGTTCGCGCAGGCCGTGGCCGCCGAGCAGGCGGTGGAGACCCCCGACACCGAATCACGCGCGGCCCGGGCCCGCGCCCGGGTGCGCCGACTCCTCCGCCGCTGACGACCGGGGTGGCCACCGCTCAGACGACGGTGGCGGCCCGGGTCTGCGCGTAGGTGATGACCTCCTCGGCGAACTCCGACGCCCGGCGGTCGGCGAAACAGGTCCGCAGCCGGTGGATCGCCACGTCGAGTTCGGGTCCGGGCCCACGGTCGGCGAGCAGGACGACGATCGCCTCCCGGGTCCCGATCCGGTCACCGGGTTGCGCCTGGAGTTCGGTCAGATAGCGGTCCGGGTCGGCGAGCTGGATCGCCCGGCGCGCGTAGGCGTGGACCCGGCGGGGGAGTTCGGCGCGGATGGTGTCGAGATCGGTCTGTAGTGCGTGCCCGCCCGGTTGCTCCGGGTCGACCCGCAGCGACCACGGCCGGGTGAGATTCTCGGGCAGGCCGTGGTCGTCGATCAGGTCCGGGCCGGTGGCCTCCTCCAGCGGGACCGGGGCCAGACCCAGCCGTTCGTTGCGCCAGTTGCCGAATTCCCACCAGGCCCGCGGCGTGGCGTCGAGATGCAGACCGAATCGGAGCACCTGTTGACCGTCGGCCCAGGTCCGCGACACCCGGGTGCGGCCGACGGACGCGATACCGTCCGGCTCGACCCGCACCCAGGGCGCGTCGGTGCCGTGAAAACCATACGGCTGTAGCAACTTTCCTGTTTCGCGCAGCAGACGCCGCAGTGCCGGATCCGGTCTGACCATCCCGGCAGACTATCGATTCGCCCCGACACGCTGTCGCCCGCGGTTTGCCCGGCGGTGGTTTCCCGGGTGCGGCCGGGCGGTGTGGGGTGTCGCGGTGTACCGGTCGGCCGCGAAGATCTCGCCGGCGGGCGGAAGCGCCGCGAAACGCGGCACGTCCTACCACGCGCGAGTTCAGGCGGTGGCCCGTTCGAGGTTGCCGATGATGCGCGCCATGACGTCCATCATCTGCGTGAACTCCCGGTCGCTCACACCGGTGGCGGCGAGGTCACGGATCCGGCCCACGGAATCGGCGGTTCTCGCCCGGGCGGTCCGTCCGGCTTCGGTGAGGATGTACCGCCCGTCCCCGTCCAGGCCGACCCAGCCGCGCTCGGTGAGCGCGGCCACCACCTCGCGGGATCGTCCTTCTCGACCTCCCAGAACGGACGGAGAGCGTCGGTCAGTGCCGCGTCGCCGGCCGGGCCGACGGTCGGCGTTCGGTTCTGGGTCTCACCGAGCGTGGACGGAAGGTCCTCGAGCGGTCCCGCACCCGCCGCCGGGCCGCCTTCGCGACCGCCATGACCGGCTGGACCGCGGGAGAGCGCAGCGGACGCGCGCGATTGCTCGATCGTTTCGTACGGGCGATGCCCTAGTACCCGACGTGGGGAAACGCCGGGGTACCCGTGGGGTCGGTGCCCCGGGCCGGGGCGCGCGACGACTGTCCGGTGTCGCCGGGGAACCCGGTCAGGTCCGGGCGGCCAGGTGCCCGCCCGGCACGCTGTCCCGGAGTTCGCGCCGGAATTTGCGCTGGACCAGGAGCGCCGTCGCCCCGAAGCCCACGCACAGGCCGAGCCAGACACCGGGACCGTCCCAGCCGAGCGCGATCCCGAACACCGCCATCGCGGGTACGCCGAGGGCGAAGTATCCGATGAGGGTGCTCTGCATACCGGCCTTCGTGTTCCCGATCCCGCGCAGCAGGCCGATACACAGATTCTGGGAACCCTTGCAGTACTGCTGGACGATGGCGAACCACAGCAGAGTGGACGCGGCCGCGATCACCGCGGGGTCCGCGCGGTGCGCGCCGAGGAACGGGGCGAGCACCAGATGCGGCGCCAGCACGTAGAGCAGGCCGACCGCCGTCATGAAGGTGAGACCGATGGTGAACGTCCGGCGCGCGATGGCGGCCACCGCGTCCCGGTCGCCCTGGCCCACGGTGCGGCTCACCAGGATTGACGACCCCTGCGACACACCGATATTGACCTGGTAGACGATATAGGCGAGTTGGTTCACGATATTGCTCGCGGCCAGCGCGACCGCACCGAATCCGCCCATCAGGACGGTGGCGATCGACGTGATCGCCGCCTCCGCGCCGTAGGTCAGCGCGATCGGTGTCCCCATGCGCACGATACGCACCACGGTGGCCCGGTCGGCCCGCCAGGCGCGCAGCGACAGCAGCCCACCGAGCACCGGATCACGCCGGACGCTGCGGAGATAGACGGCGCACGTCCAGCACTGGACCAGGGTGGTGGCCAGCCCGATCCCCGCGAGTCCCAGTTTCGGCAGGCCGAACCAGCCGAAGACGAACAGCGCGTCCAGTACGGCGTTGACCCCGACCGACCACAGCGTGACCCGCAGCAGCGAACCCGCCCGGCGCATCCCCACCGCGAACTGCCGCAGGACGTTCAGCCACAGCATCGGCACCAACCCGGGCGCGAGTGTCCAGATGATCGGGCGGGCCAGTTCGAGCACCGCGGTGTCCTGCCCCATCCAGCGCAGGGCGTCACCGAGCGCGACCAGCACGCACGCGCCGGCCACCGCGGACACGGTGGCGACGAGCAGCGCGGCGCGCAGGTATCGGTGGATCTCGGTGCGCGCCGCCTCGTCGAGTTCGCCGGTGCCGGTGCGCTTCTCGCCCCTTCCGGCCGCTGCCGCGATCAGGTTCCCGACGCCGGTGACCATACCGACGCACATGGTGCGCACCTGGTTGTACAGCAACAGCGCCAGCCCGCCCGCCGCGACGGCCGCGACGCCGAGAAATCCCATCATCGCCAGATCGACAGTGGTGAGCGCGACCTGGGCCAGCTGGATACCGGCGATCGGGGCGGCGAGCGCCAGGATCGCCCGATAGGGCTGCCATCGAAATGTCATCGGATGCTCACGCTCCCTGTCGCCGGGAATCGAGGGCCGCGAGTCGCACCGACTCGTCGTAGGCGCGGCAGAGCCGGGCGATCCGCTGCTGGGCGGCCCGGTCGTAGAGGCCGCGCGCGGTCAACCAGTCCTCGTCGTACACGGTGTCGAGATACTTCTCGCCGGCGTCGCACACCAGCACCACCACGGTGCTGCCCGGTGGCAGCCGGACCAACCGGCGCAATGCCACGTGGACGGCCGCACCGGCCGTGCCGCCGATCAGGATGCCGGTGCGGCGCGCCACCACCCGGGCCGTGGCGAAGGCGTCGATATCGCCGACACGGCAGTCTTCGTCGATCAGGTCGTAGCGCATATTCCCGCCCACCGGGAAACCGGCCGGACTGCCCGCCCCGGTCTGCCGGTAGGCGCCCGGCTCGCCGCCGAAGATGATGGAACCCACCGGCTCCACGCCGATCGCGTACACCCGCGAACCCAGCCGGCGCAGCTCCTCCACGGTGCCGCACAGCGATCCGCCGGTGCCCACCGCGCCGACCAGGTAGTCGATATCGGTCGCCAGATCTTTGCGCAGCTCGCCGGCCAATTCCCGGTAGCCGGCGTTGTTGTGCGGGTTGTTGTGCTGGTCGGGCCGGTAGGCGCCGGTGGCGGCGGCGATCTCGGCGGCGATATGCCGTCGGCGCACGCTGCTGGGCCCCGCGCTGCCGTCGCTGTCGACCATCACCAGCCGCGCGCCCATGGCGCGCATGGCCCGGAGTTTGTCCGTCGCGGCGTGACCGTCGACCACCGCGGTGAAGGCGTAGCCGCGTTCGAGGGCGATGAGCGCCAGGCCGGTGCCGGTATTGCCGGACGTGGGTTCCACGATATGGCCGCCGGGGGCGAGTTCTCCGCAGCGCTCGGCCGCCAGGACCATCTGCCGGGCCATCCGCACCTTGGCCGAACCGGTCGGGTTGAACTGTTCGAGTTTGAGCAGCAGTCTGCTGCCGGACCCGGTACGCACCAGTTCGAACAGGGGAGTGGCGCCGATCAGGTCGGAAGCACGGCGCACGACGTTCTCGCCCCCGAGCGGCAGCGCGGCGGTCATCGGTCCAGTCTCCACAGCCAGCAATCCTCCGCTTCGGTCACCACGATCTTCGGCGGCAGCGGAAGCTGGTGGAATTCGCTTTCGTTCTTGTCCATCTGGTAGCCGGCGGTGTTCGGGTACAACAACAGATCGCCGGCGCGCGGCTGCTGGGGGAGGATCACCTTGCGCCAGGTGAGCACGTCGTATTCCATACAGCTGGCCCCGCCCACACAGGAGGCCACCGGCCGGGCTTCCGGATCTGCGGTGCGTGGGATCAGGATCGGATCGGGCAGGAACTCGCTACCCTTCCACTGCTCCGAGACGCTCATGCTCAGCCCGTGCGCGGTGGTGATGCCGTAATCGGCGTGCTGTTTGAAACCGAGGACCGGGAACACCGTGAAACCCGCGTCGATGAGCAGCGCGCGGCCGGGTTCCAGCAGCAGCGCGATATCGGCGGCCCGTAACCGCTCGGCCAGGCTGCGGCCCCGGGACCGCGCGGTCAGGACGGCGTCGAGCATGGCCGCACCGGTGGGCCGCTGCGCGTACGGATAGAACTTCTCGAACTGTCTGCCCGCGTGGAACCAGTCGTCGCGCCGGTCGCGGTTGAAGGCGGCCCAATCCTCGTCCCGCAGATAGCGGCAGGCGAACCCACCACCGATCGATATCGCGGTGGCCGGGAGTCCCCGCGCTCGCGCCCGGGCGCACCACTCGATCATGTCGTGGGCCAGCTCCGCGCGCGGCGCGACCGCGTACCCGTCGAGATGGAACGAGAACCCGGCGAACTCGAGGTGTTCCCGCAGTTCCACGCAACGACCGAGGGCACGCTCGAGATCGGGATCCGACAACCCGAAGCGGCTCTGCGGTGCGCCCGGCGGCAATCGCCGCAAGAGGATCCGCAGCCGGCCCGCCGCGCGGGCGATTTCGGCGGCGCGCTCGAGTTCGTCGAGGGCGTCGATGGCGACCAGGCAGCCGTGACGGGCCGCCAACCGCAGCAGCGCGTCGGTTTTCGCCGCACCCGTCACGCCGATATCGTGCCCGCGCACGCCGTGGGCCAGCGCGTGGACGAGTTCCGGTTCGGAGGCGACATCGACTCCGGCGTCGAGGTCGGCAGCGACGGTGAGCCAGCATCCGGCCTTGTTGGCCTTCTTGCCGTAGTACACCCGGCCGCGCACCGCGTGCCGGGTCAGTACGTCATGGAACCCGCGCAGGTTGGCGGCGAAACGCGGGGGATGGACCACATGGAACGGTCCGCCGGTCGCGTGGTGGATATCGAAGAGCGGCCGCGGGTCGGTCCGCAGGGCACGTTGCCAGCCGGGTTCGATCGCGGGCAGGGTGGGTAGGGTGGCCGTCGCGGTCAGGTCCACAATCGCACCTGCTGTCCACGGCCGGCCGCTACCGCCCGGGTCGCCAGGGCGTGCGCCACCGGGATATCGGTGATGATCATCCCGCTGGAGAAAGCGAACACCCGGTCGTCCGCGTCCCGCCGGCCCGGGGCCCGGCCCGCCACGATCTCGGGAAGTTCGGCATCGATGACCGGTTCGCCGTCCGCACCCGCCAGACGGGTCCCGGTGACGCCCAGCTGGCCGGTGCTGGTCGCGATCGTGTAGTCCGCGGCACGCAGGGCGCCGCTCTCGACGCCCTTGCTGGCCACCGAGATCAGCAGGCCACCCGGACGCAGCCACTCGGTCCGCACCTTCGGGTGCGCGGCGCGTCCGGAAGCCACCACCACGATGTCGGATGCGGCGACCGCCGCGGGTACCTCGTCGACGAGTTCGAGTTCCCGGTCCGGGAACCAGCGTCGCAGCGCCGCCCGGCTCTCGGCGATGCCCTCGGGATGGGTGCCGTAGAGGCACAGCCGCTCGAGACCGGGCAGGGCGGTGAGCAGGTATGGGAGTGTGTTGCGGCCCTGGATCCCGGTGCCGATCATGAGGGCGCTCGTGGCGCCCTCGCGGGCGGCGTGCTTCGCGGTGATCGCGGTGGTGGCCGGCGTGCGGGCGGCACCGACGCGCTGGCAGTCCATGAGCGCGAACGGCAGACCTGTGGTGTCGTCGTACAGGCTGATGGTCGTGTAGTACTTCTCCGCGCTGGTGCTGCCCTGGCGGTAGGAGGTCTTGAAGCCGAGATGCTCGAGCGAACCGTCGTAGCCGAGCATGGAATAGGAGACGGCGTCGCGTGCGGTATCCGGTAGCGACATCATGAGTTTGACCGGACAGCGTGATTCACCGCGGGCGAAGGCCGAATATCCCTCCTCGACGAGTTCGATCACCTCGTCCGGGGTGATATCGATATCGGCCAGATCGGTCCGGGTCAGGATGTGCAGGGCGTTGCTCATGGAACTCCGATGTCGTGTGGTTCGACGAGGCGGGGGCCGGCGCGCGGGGCGGTCGTCCGAACGCGGTACAGCGACGGCATACCCGAGTCGGGAGCCGGGGCCGGTACCACGGAGACGCGCTCACAGCGATGACGCCGGGTGGGGCTACCGGGGGCGCGCGCCCGAGGGCGCGGGTCGTCTCCGGTAGCGCCGGATCCCTCGTCGTCGAGCGCCGGGGAGAAGCCCTGGTAGGCCGCCGAGGTGGGCGGAAACCGGCAAAGGAGACCAGAAGTGTTGCGGCCGAGAGCTTTCGGGTCCGCACGATCAGCATGTCCAGCATCGTACGCTAATGATAATGGTTTTCGTTAGTGTTTGGAGGTGGTGATGTGGAACACGTATGGCGGGCGGGAGCCGGTGTCCGAGTCGCTGTCGCGGCCGGCGGTGAGTTGCGGCGAGGTCGGCAGCAGGCGGCGGATCTGTTCCCCGAAACCGGTCGGTAGTGTGCGGCCGCGGCGGGGAAGAGGCGCTCGTGGTGTTCGGGAGTGTGGTGCATGGTCGTAGGGTGCGATGCGGGCGGGTTGCGCGACAAGGGGCTCGGAGTAAACCTGTTGTTACGCGCTGTCCGGTCCGCGGAAGCTGCCGTCAACAGCGGTCACGGATCGGCGAGTTGGGCGGGCCGGCGGGATGCGATGCTCCCGGACAAGGGGGCCGTCTCGTCTGTTATGCGGCTTATCGCTGAATCGGAGCGCTCGCTCAGTGCACGAAACCTACAGCGGTGGACATTTTCTCGTCCTCGAGAGCTTCGGTGTAGGCCGGCCGGGAGAAGCCATCAACCGCGGAATACAGGAAGACATAACCCGTACGGGCGCCACGTTTCTCGGCGCGGGCGACAATCTTGGCCTGCTCGGAGCCCGCGCCGTGAACACGCCAGCCACCACCGTCGGGGATCCGGCCGACCTTCTTCCCATCGACGTGCACCATATGTCCTGGCCAGCGGGCCACGAATACGGCGTGGTGCCCGGTTGCTGTCACCACAGGAGTCGATGAACCTGCGGCGATTCAGCCCGAGATGCGCCAACTGCCTGGTCACCGTTCGCACCGCGATGTCCACCCCGGCGGCTTCGAGTTCGAACGCGGTCCGCCGAGCCGACCACTTGTTGTCCCGGTGCATCCGCTCGATCCGGGGGAGGACCACTGGCGCGGTCGCGCTCGGCTGCCGGCGCGGCACCGAGAACCGGTCCAACCTTCACCAGTTTCGCGATCGTCAACGATTCGGTCGCGGAGACACGGGAGATCCAGGGGCGTCCCCGGGATCGGTACGCGCCGTTTCGTGATCGAGTCGCCGAGTAGCGCCCGACAGGCGGCCGGAGCTGTGGCCGTCCGGCGCCACCGCAGTGGTGGGCGGCGTTCGGAGTACTCGCCCGACGGTGTCCGCCATACGGGCCCGGAACACCGGGGGAGCGAACGATTCCGCGTGGGAGCGGATCCGGGCCGGGGCCAGGTCGGTGGTGGACGAGTCGCGCAGGGCGGCCGCGAATCCGTCGATCACTTCCTCGTCGGATCCGCTCGCGATATGTGCGCCGGTGCGCCCGGGGAGCACGGTATCCAGGGCGCCGCCCGCTCCCACCGCGAGGACGGGCGCCCCGCAGGCCATCGCCTCCACCGGCACGATTCCGAAATCCTCCACCCCGGGCATGAGCAGGGCGCGGCAGCGGCGGTACATATCGGCCAGGACCGCGTCCGGGGCGGCGCCCAAGAAGGTGGTTTCCGGACCGGCCATCGCTTCCAGCCGGCTGCGGTAGCGGCCGTCGCCGACCACGACCAGGCGCAGACCGGCCCGCTGGGCGGCACGGATGGCCAGGTCGGGACGTTTGTACGGGACCAGGCGGCCGGCGAACAGCAGGAAGTTCTCGCGCGGTATCGCCGGATCCGCGGCGAAGCGGTCCAGGTGCACCGGGGGGTAGACGACCGTGGCGGGCAGGCCCCACCAGTCCCTGACCCGGTCGGCCACCGCGCGGGAATTGGCGACCACCGCCGCGAGCCGGGGCGCCGCGGCGGCTTCGGTGCGCCGGGCGAGCACGCCGAGCGCGGCGAGCGCGGCGCGCCCGGCGGGTCCGTCGGCCTCGCGCGTCCGGAACGCGGGGTCCCAGGCCCAGCGGGCGGGGCTGTGGACGTAGGCGATCACGGGCGCGTCGGTGGCGAAGACCGCCTGGGTCGCGAAGGCATGATGGCTGACCACCACCGCGTCGTAGTCCGAACGCAGGGGAAGCCGGCGCAGCGCGCGCGGGACCAGCGGGAGCAGCGGTGCGTGTGACCGCTTGCCGGTGAGCGCGTAGAGGCGCGACAGCCGGGTGCCGGCGACGGTGTCCCACGGTGGATGCGCGATCGCCGGGGCGGCGGCGGGGTCGACGATCGGCGCGAACACCTTGGCGTCCGGCCACGTCCGGCACAGTTCACCGACGACCGCCTCCGATCCGCCGTATTCGGTGAACCGTTCGTGCACGATCGCCAGCCGGGGGCCGCCCGGTCGGCCGGCCGTTGTGGGGCGTCCGCCGGAGTCTCGGTGTGCTGGGGTGGCCGCGTTCGTGGTCACCGGGCGACCTCCGTGAACAGTCGGCGCGGCGCGGCGTGGGCGCGGAGCGCGGGGGCCACCGGGCGGCCTTCGAGCAGACCGGTGACCGTGCCCTGGTCGAGGGCCCGCCGGTAGACCGCGGCGGCGTGGCGGCAGGCCTCGATCGTGTGGTCGATATCGCGGTCGGTATGTGCGGCGGAGGTGACGAAGGATTGCCCGAGGACGCCCCGCCGCAGCAGTTCCTGCAGGAAGAGCGTGCGGTATTCCTGGGACGGATTGCCGTCCGGATCGAGCGTCCGGAACAGCAGACACGACGGGCGCCCGGCGACACACAGCCGATCGCCGAGGCCGAGTTCGGCGGTGATCTCCTCGACACCCGCCCGCAGTCGCCGCCCGGCGGCCTCTATCCGGCCCACCGGGTCGGTGGTGGCGTAGGCGTGGACGACGGCCCGGAAGGCGGCCAGCGCACCGGTTTCCGGGCCGTGGGTGGTCGAGAGCAGGAACACCCGGGCGGCATCGGTCCGCAGACCGCCGAGTTCCAGGTATTCCCGGCGTCCGGCGAGAGCGGCGATCGGAAAACCGTTCCCCATCGCCTTGCCCCAGCACGAAAGGTCCGGCACCACCCCGTACACCTGCTGCGCGCCGCCGGCCGCCCATCGGAACCCGGTGATCATCTCGTCGAACACCAGCAGGGTTCCGTAACGGTCGCACAGTTCTCGTACGCCGGGCAGATAGCCGGGCGGCGGTTCCTGTAGCGCGGTCGCGGCTTCCATGACCACGCAGGCGATCTCGCGCCCGGCCAGCACCTGTTCCAGGGCGGGCAGGTCACCGTAGGGGAAGGAGACGGTCGGCTGGGGTGGGATTCCGGCCGACATCGCGGTCGTGCCGATGAACCAGTCGTCCACGGAGAAGAAGGGCTGCGCGCATACGGCGACGGCGACCCGGCCGGTCACCGCGCGCGCCAGCCGCACCGCGGCGGTGGTGGTGTCGGATCCGTTCTTGGCGAATTTCACCATGTCCGCGCCGGGCACCAGCGCCAGGAAATCCTCGGCGGCGGCCAGTTCGGTGACCGTGGGCCGGGAGAAACTGACGCCGTCGGCGATGGCGGCCGTCACCGCGTCGACGACCGGGCGGTAGCCGTGCCCGAGCGTCACCGACCGCAGGCCCATCCCGTACTCCACGAACTCGTTGCCGTCGCAATCGGTGACGCGGCAACCCTGCCCGCGCACCAGCACCGGTGCCATGTGTTCGGGGTACTGGTCGGCGCCGCGGGCGTAGGTGTGCGCGCCGCCGGGCACCAGGTCGTGCAGCCGCGCCTGGGCACTGTCGCTGCGGCCGAAATCGGTGATCACACTCGCTCCTTCGCGGCTCAGCAGCCGGATTCGGTGAAAGCCTTCAGATATCCGGCGCTCTGCCGGACATACATCCAGGCCTGGAACACGGGGTCGGTACGGCTCGGGCTGGCGACCATGGTGAGTTCACCGTCGAAGCAGCGGCCGACGATATAGCGGGCCCGGGAGATATGCGGGGTGAAGGTGACGACGATGATGTGCCGCCAGCCGCCCGCCTCGGCACGGCGGCGGATCTCCTGGGCTTCTCCGCGGGTCGTCCACGGGTGCGGTTCGAAACAGGACACCCGGAACGGGTAGCCGGTGTGGCAGTAGCGGTTCATCCGCGGATCGTCGAGACCGGTGGACGCGGCGATCAGCAACTCCGGAGCCCACCCCTGCCGGGCCAGCTCGAGCCCGACGTCGAAGCGCTCGTACGGCGTCCCGCCGAGGACCACGACGGCGTCGGCACGACGGAGCGGGTCCACCTGCGGCCGGACGAACACCGGCCACCCGGCGACCGCCGCCAGGCTCGCCAGGACGAGGAGGGCGGCCGCCACCCGCCACCGCCACCTTCCGCGGATCTGTGCGGCCATCTCAGCGAACCGGGCGGTCGCGGCCCAGCGGCGCGGTGCGCAGGGCGCCGTCGGGGGCGACCACGAGGCGCCAGTACCCGCCCTCGGGGTCCCGCAGGACGACACCGGCGTCGGCGTGGTCGGACAACCACGCTCCGCTGGCCAGCACCGAGGCCAGGCCGGCACCGTCGGGGGCGACGGCACGCAGGATCTCCTCCGCGCCCTCGGCGCGGGCGGTGACCGGCCCGGTGAACGTCGGACGGTGGGTCTGGCCGCGGCCCAGGACCTGCCAGTTGCTGGGGAACACCCGCGGGGCGATCTCGGTGCCCGCGCCGGAGATCAGGTTCACCGCGATCCCCTCCGGGCAGCCGGCCTCGGCGATCCGTAATTCGACCGGGCTGCCGCCGGGGTCGGCGTCGAAGGCGATATTCGCCAGATACGGTTGCCGGCAGTAGATCAGGTCGATATCGCACGAGCGCGCCGCGACCTTGCAGTTCACCATGCCGAACTGGGACGGCCCGCCCTTGTCCGCGGCGCCGACCTGCACCGCGATATCGGCGCCCTCGAACCACACATTGGTGAGCCACCAGTTGTTGGCGGCGCCGTCGACGAACAGATGGCGGTCGGTGGTCGCCGGGTCGTTGTCGGAGACGAATTCGACATTGGTGAGCGACAGTCCGGCGTTGTGGTCGTTGCCGGTGCCGAGCACCCCGATGCGGTTACCGGAGAACTTCGAGGACGTGACGTAGTTCTGGATACACGAGGTGGCCAGTCCGACACCGAAATTGTTGATATCGCAGTCGATGAGCGAGGTGCCGCCGGTGTTCGCCTCCAGCACCACGCCCGTCTGCGCGGCATAGCGGGGATAATTGTCGGCGAGATGGTTGCCGCGGATGAGGACGGTATCGAAACTGCAGCGGAAGCATTCGGTGAGCCGGACCGCGGTGGCTTCGGGCCCGGACAGGTAGAACCCCATGCGCGCGAACCGGACCCGCTGCTTGCCCTCCAGATCGACGAGTACGGTGTCCTGGTCGCAGAACACCGTGGTCACATCGGCGCCGTCGCCGTACACGACGGAGTGGTCGGGCAGGTCGGGCCACGCGGTGATCCGGTACTCGCCGGCGGGCAGGTACACCACCGGCGGGGTGCCGTCGGTGCGGCACGCGGCGGCCAGCGCCTCGGTATCGTCGGCTTCCCCGTCGCCGACCGCGCCGAACGCCCGGATATCGCGCACGGTCGGCGAGGCGGTGCCGGTCGCCAGCACGAGGGGCGCGGGCGGCCCGGACGCGGCCAACGGGATCGTGACGGCGCCGATCCCGGCGGCGCCCAGGCTCGCCGCGAGCAGATCGCGCCGCTGGATCCGGCGTTTGCCGTCGTCGTGGCGCGCTCGATGTTCACTCACGAGCGCCGCCACCAGGTCCGGCGGCGCGCCACCGCGACCACCCCGGAGACCGTGGCACCGGCCGCGATCAGCGCGGTGAGTGCCGACTCGATCCGGTCGCGCCGGCCGCTTCCGAGCCGCACCACCGCGACGGTGCCCGCGGCCTTGGGCGCGACGGCGGGGGCGTCGGCGGCGGCGACGTCGACGATCACGCGGTCGAAGCGTTTCGCGACCTCGCCGAGCAGCGTGTCGAAGCGCGCGGAGGCCAGCAGATCCGGCGTGCGTTCGTCGGGGCTGCCCAGGGCCAGCACGACCACCGATCGCTGCGGCCAGGCCACGAAGGCCTCGTCGAGACGGACGTCCGCCCGCAGGACGGCGGCCAGTCCGTCCGCCGCCCGCGCACCGGTCTCGGTGGGGACCGCCGGCGCGGGCGTCGGCGGCTCGTCGAGCGCGGCGGCCGGCTTGCCCCGCAGATCGAGTTTGACCGTCGGCGGGTCGAAGATCTCCCCGCGGATCGCCGCGGAGGTGCGGCCGGACGCGGCGGTTACCAGCTCACGGGCCTGCGTCCCGTCCCGGACCGGCCAGTCGCCGGTCGTCGCGGGCGACTGGAGCGCGGATTCGGGCAGCAGGGTCGAGATGCCGTGGCCGGTCGTGTTCGCGTCGATCACCAGGACCTGTGCGCCGGTGGCGCCGAGTACCGAGGCCGCGCCGAGGACGACGGCGGGTTCCGGATTCGCGTCCGGTGCCGTGAAGATCAGCGGCTTCGCCTCGGGCAGGCGGGCCCGTAGCGCCCGCAGCTCGGCCGGCTCCCGCTCGGTGCCCGGTGCGACCGTGCCCAGCACCGGCTGTCCCAGTGCCGCGAGTTCCGCGCTGTCGCGGATCCGTGTGTTCAGCCGATCGAGCAGGAAGGCCAGCACCGCGCCGAGCAGCAGGCCGGCGAGCGCGCCGACCGCGTACAGCCGGGAGCCGCCCGGACCGCTCGCCTCGGCGGGCGCCTGCGCCGCGTCCACGACCGCGACCCGCGCGGCGGGGGCGGCGGTGACCTCGATGGTCTCCAATTCGTCGACCAGCGCGCGGAACTGGGCGACCACCTGGTCGGTGAGCACCCGGCTGGTCTCGGGATCCTCGTCGGTCACCGAGACCCGCAGCAGCGAGGTCGCCGGCGGGGTGTCGGCGGCGATCGCGGCGCGGAGTTCGTCACGGTCCAGGTTCAGCCCGAGCTGGCCGATGACCCGGTCCACCACACGGTCGCTGGTGACGAGCTCGAGATAGGAGCGCACCCGCTGCTGGGCGGCCAGCCCGCCCTGATAGGAATCGGCCACCGAGGTACCGGTGGCCATCGAGACGTACAGAGTGCTGGTGGCCGTATAGGTGGTCGGCGTCGATTGGACCTGATACGCCGCCAGTCCCACGCCCAGCGCCACACCCGCCAGCAGCACCGCCCAGTAGCGGCGCAGCAGGCGCAGGTAGTCGGGCAGTTCCATCATCGTGTTCCTTCACTTCCCACGCTTGCGCCGACCGGTACCGCGACGGGTCCGGCCGGTGGTTGTCCATCGGTCGCACCGGGCGGCCCGGGCGGCGCGTGCATGCGCCGCCACTGGCCCACGGCCAGCCGGACGAGCCAGGCCAGTACCACGACCTGCAGATATTTTCCGAGAGTTTCGGCGCTGCCGAGCATGCCGCGTTCGAAGACGACCGGCACCTCGATCAGCGCGATACCGAACAGCACCGGCACCGGATGCCGCGCGTACAGCGACCGTGCCCAGCCCACCAGGACGACCGCGGTGAACGCCACGCCCACGACGACCCCCGGCAGACCGCCGATCACATAGCCTTCGCTGATATTGCCCTCCGCCAGCGAGACCGACACCTGGCTCATATCCACCGAGGCGCCGCGTACCTCGCTCGCCCAGGCGGTTCCGGCGTGCAGTTTCTCCTCGGCCAGTAGTTGCGCCGGCACCATACTGCGGGCCAGGTGCCCCACCACCTCACCCGGGCTCGACCACGAGTTCGGTCCGATGTAATAGGCGTCGGTGGCGGCCTCGAGCAGGTCGAACCGGCGCAGCAGACTCAGGAACGGGCGCACCCCTTCGGGGTAGGCGCCGTCCACGGCGGCCGCTTCGGCGCGCAGATACGGTGAGGTCTTCAGCGACTGCAGCCAGTCGAAGCCGGCGATACCGGTCACCGAGACCGCGCCGATGCCGAGTACCTTGCCCCGGGTCCAGCCGGTGAGCGCGAAACGCACCGCGACCGCCAGCGCGGCACCCAGGATCGGCGTCTTCGATTCGGTGGCCGTGGTCCACCACAGTTCCCCGGCCATCAGTACGCCCAGTACAGCGATGGTGCCGGACTGCCCCGGTGGGCGGGCGAAGACGATCAAGCCGATCGCGCCCAGAATGGCGGGCATGGTGAGCAGGCTCAGCACCGGCGAGGCGCTCTGCACGTCGCCGGCCTGCCCGGCGGCGCCGGTGGCCACGCTGAGCAGGCGGGCGAACGTGCCCAGGACGTAGAGGACCCACAGGGTGGCGATCAGGTCGGGATCGCCGGCCAGCGGCGCGTGCGCCGGCCTGGGCCGGGTCCGGGTCCAGACGGCGAAGACCAGCACGATCAGCGCGTAGACGGTGAGACCGAACGCCACCGGACGCAACGCGGCCTCGATCCCCACGTCGTACCCGATCTCGGCCAGCCGTGGATCGGCGACATTGTCACCGAAATGCGGATCGGGGCGCACGGTCAGCAGCACCACCGGGCGTGCGACATAGGACATCGCCCAGTACACGGCCTGCGCGATCAGCAGCACCCGCAGCACACCGTGGGTGAGCAGGGCGGCGCACACCATGGCCGCCAGCGCCGCGACGACGGCCAGCAGCGGCCCGTTCGAGGTGATCAGGTCCGGGATCACCGTCGGCACCCACGCGCGGTCGGCGGTTCAGTCCAGCGCACGCAGGATCTCCTTCGCCCGATCCGTATAGGTGTGACCGCCTTCGACGATCCGGCGGTACCCGGCCTCGGCGGTCTTGGCGGCCTGCTCGGGGTACAGCGCGCAGCGTTCCAGGATCTCGTCGAGTTCGTCGCGGCTGGAGAACAGGAAGGCCTCGGTGCCGTCGTCGAGCAGTTCGGCGTGCTCGTCGGTGCGTTCGCCGACGAACAACCCACCCGAGGCCGGTACCTCGAAGGTCCGGCAGGTGTGGGTGTCGCGGTTGGCGGAGTTGAGCAACACCAGGTTCGCCGTCACCGACGCCACCGCGATCGCGAAATCCTCCCCGTACACCGGTCCGGCGACCTCGGCGCGGGTGGTCTGCAACTGGCGTACCCGCCGCCACCCCGGCCCGCGCACCAGCAGCTGGGATCCGTAGGTGCGGGCCAGCGACACCATGCCGGGCCGCCGGTCCGGGCGGCAGGCGCCGATGAAACCGACCAGGAACTGACGGGTTCCGCGCCGGGCGGCGGGGTGATGCCAGGCCGGATCGTAGGCGCTGCGCACGAACAGGGTCCGGGAGACACCGCGGTCGGCGAGTTCGGGCAGATTGTGGCGTTTGGTGGTGACCACCATGTCCCATCCGGTCTCGTGCGCGAGATAGTCCGCGGTGGTGTTGGCCGGATTGGAGACATCGTCGGGGCTGTAGTGCACGTGGTGTGCGGCCGGGATCTCCAGCAGCCGGGCCTGGTCCAGATACACCGATTTGAATCCGAACACCAGGTCCGGATGCAGTTCGGCGGCGGCCCGCTCCAGCCGGGTGTGCACCCGGTCCACCGTCCACGGCGCCCGGCGCTCACCGGTTTTCGCGTACAGCCACGACGGCGCCAGCCGGGGCGGCAGCGTCACCGGTGTGGAGTCGACCACGATCACCTCGTGGCCGAGCCGGCGGAACCCCTCCGCGAGCGAGCGGGCGTTGCTGCCCAGCCAGTCGTCGCCGATGAACAGAATCCTCATCGCGTCCCTCTCCTCTGCGCACCGGCGGGCAGCGCAGCGCCCGCGGTGCGTTCCCGCACGATCAGTGCGCGCATCCGCGCGAGATACCAGATCGCCACCGCGAACTCCGCGGCCACGATCCCGGCCGCCAGCGTCCACACCGAATGGGTGCGCAGGGTGAGCAGCAGTGCGCACCCCGCCACGACGGTGCCGGTGGCGGAACCGATCAGCACCCCGACGGTGTCCTGCCGGACCGGCAGGACCGCGGTGGTGACGAACGACGTCACGGTGGTGGCCGGCAGGATCAGCGCCTCCAGGCGCAGTACGCCGGCCGCGCCGCCGAACTCGTCGCCGAACACCAGCCCGATGATGAACGGCGCCGCCACCCACAGTGCCGTGGTCGCCACGCACGCCGCCGCCACGCACACGCCGAGCGCGCGCAGCGCGTCCGGCCAGAACCTTTCCTCACCACTACGTTTGGCCATCCGCGGCAGTAACGCGAAGCCGATCGGGTCCAGCAGCGACTGCACTGCCCGTACTAATCGGTCGGCGGCGGAGTACAGCCCGAGCGAGGCCGCGTTCAGTACCGCGCCGTACACGGCGGCCGCCCCTTGCCCGTAGCTGGTGGTCAGCAGCCGTCCCGTCACCACCGGCAGTGCCGCGCGGATCAGTTTCCACGCCCCGTGCGGGCGGCGGGGCGGCCCGAATGTACGCCAGGTGTCCCACCAGGTGAGCGCGAGACTGATCACCGAGGAGGCGAGCAGGCACAGCATCGCCATGGCGGCGGTCGGGAACCGGGGCAGCAGGGTCAGCAGCGCGACGAGATATCCCACCCGCGCGATGGACTGGTACAGCGTGGAGGCGCCGAAACGACCCTGGCCGATGAGCACCCAGTCCTCCGACATCGACCAGAAACCGCCGACGAACAATCCCAGCAGCACCATGCCCAGGTAGTCCGGCGCGCCCGCGGATACCGCCGCCACCAGCGCCACGGCGAGGACGCCGAGGATGCCGCCGCGGATCGCCAGATAGGTGCCGCGGGTGTGGTTCACCACGCTCCGGTCGGTGCCCGACTCCTGCACGCGCGCGGCCAGATACGAGGTGATACCCAGGTCCACGATCAGCGAGCCGAGGAAGTACGCCGACATCCCGATGGCCAGCAATCCCATCCCGGAGGCGCCGAGCAGCCGGGCGATCAGCGGCAGGGTCGCCACCGTCACCAGATACTGGCCGTACTTGCCGAAGCTGACATAGGCGATATCGCGCAGGATCGTCGCCGATTCGCGCAAACGCGCCGCTCTCGTCCGCGGCCCCGTCTCGGCCGGCGGGACCGTCGTGATCAGCGGGAGTTTCTCGGTCGGCCAGTCGGCGAAGGCCGGGATTATCTCGGTGGGCAGGTCGTAGTCGGGCACCCGCAGGCCGTCCACCGACACCGGATAGTGGCGGTGGACGATGCGGATCGGGATCGTCTGCGGGTCGGTGGGAGTCATCACGCGCGCACCGCCCGCCGGCCGGTGACCTGTTCCAGCAGCCCGGTGATCACGCGAGCGGTGGTCGCGATCCCGAAATCGGCGCTGCGTGCGCGCGCCGCCGCGCCCAGGCGGGTGCGCAGTGCCGGGTCGGCGATGAGCCGGTCCAGCGCGGCCGCGAGTGCGGCGGGGTCGCCGGGCGGAGTCAGCAGGCCGTCGATCTCGGGTCGCAGGATCTCGGCCGGACCGCCCGCGTCGGCCGCCACGACCGCACATCCGGCGGCCATGGCCTCCACCACCACCTGTCCGAAGGGTTCGGCGAGTACCGAACAGTGCACCGCGATATCGGCCCGAGCGAAACAGGGCCCCGGATCGTCGACGTGCCCGGTGAATTCGACGGGCAGGCCCAGGGTGGTGGCCGTGTGCTCCAGTCGCGCGCGGTAGTCCTGTTCGCCGAAGAAGGTGCCGCCCACCAGTTGGACGACGGCGGGCCGGTGGCGCAGCAGAGTGAGTGCGCGCAGCAGAACCTCGTGCCCCTTCCACGGGGTGAGGCGCCCGACCATGGCGATCCGGACCGCGCCGGGGTCGCGCTGGGCCGCCCGGTGCGGGGCCGGTAGCGGTTCGACGCCGGGATGGGCGACCACCGCGACCCGGCCCCGGGTGTAGAGGGTGCGCAGCGTGGACCGGCTGTTGGCGACGATGCCGCGGGCGACGGTCCACCCCAGCACCCGCAGCGCCAACGCCAGCGTCCGGCCGAAATATTCGCCGCTGATCCGGTCGTGGACCTGCCAGACCAGCGGTACCCCGGCGCGCCGGGCGGCCACCGCGCCCATCAGCAGGGCCTTGGTGCTCTGCGCGACCACCACCTCCGCGCCCTCGGCCCGGACGATCGCCCCGAGCCGGGCACCCAGCCGCACCAGGCCGGCCGCCCCGGTGAGCAACCGCAGCGGCCCGGAGCCGTCGACGGTCAGCGCGCGGCCGTCGAAAGCGTTGCCGCACACCGTGACCGGTATCCGATGAGCGCGGAACCGGTCGACCAGCGGGCCGGGAGTGGTGACCAGCATCGACGCGTCCACCGCGCCGCCCGCGCGCAACGCGGTCAGCAGCCGCAAAGTCGCGAGCTCGGCGCCGGAGGGTGCGGCGGTATGGGAGAGGAACACAGCGCGGATCATCCGGTGAGCTCCCGGTAGAGGGCGATATGCCGGTCGGCGGCCGCCGACCACGAGAAGGTCTCGGCATGCGCCCGGCAGCGGTCCGGAGCGGGGACCGCGCCGTCGAGCGCGGCGGCCAGCCGGGCGGCCAGTGCGCCCGCGTCGCCCGGGGCGACGATCAGCGACGGGTCCAGGCCCCGGACGGAATCGGGCAGGCCGCCGCATGCCGTGACGACCGGGGCGCGGCCCGCTGCCAGCGATTCCAGTGCGATGAGTCCGAAACCCTCCAGCGCCACCGACGGCACCACGGTGACCGTGGCCCGCCCGTACCATCCGGTGAGCTCGGCGTCGTCGACGCGGCCGGTGAAGGTCACGCTCGATCCCAGACCGCGGGCCTGCTCCCGCAGCGATGCCTCGGCCGTCCCGGTGCCGACCAGCACCAGCCGTGCCTCCGGATGCGCGGCCCGCACCTCGGGCCAGGCGCGCAGCAGCACATCGATACCCATCCGGTGTTCCAGCCGCCGCACGCACAGGACCAGTGGCGCTCCGGTGGGCAGGGGAGCGGGGCGGAACCGGTCCAGGTCGACACCCGGCGCGATCACGGCCACCGTGTCCGGTCGTACCCGATAGTCGTGCACCAGCAGATCCCGGAAGTGCTCGGACAGGACGACGAACCGGTCGGCCGGCCGGGCGCGCAGCCGTTCCAGCGCGTATTTCGCTCCGGCGGCCAGCGCGTTGCCGCCGGCCGCCCGGCTCTCCGCCGCCCACGGCCCGTGGAAGTGCACGACCAGACGCCGGGTGCGGGCGTCGGGCGGTCCGTACAGCGCGAAATGCCGGTCCAGCACGGTCGCCCGGCCGGAGGCGAGAGCCCCCGAGTCCCGGAACGCGGTGCGCGCGCGACGCCAGGTGGAGCCCCCGACCGGTCCCCAGGACAGCCCGCCCGGCGGCGGGTCGCCGAACGCGGAGGCCGAGACCTCGACCTCGCTCCGGCCGGCGAGTGCTCCGAAGAGATCGGTGAAATAGCGGTTCAGCCCGCCCGCCGCGGCCCCGAACCACTCCGAGCCGGTCATGTGGACCCGCGGCGGCGCGGTCGTGGCGGTCATCGGCGCGACCCGATCCGGGCCCGGGCGAACTGTCCCACCCGTACCCCGAGCCGCTCCAGCGCCGTCCGCGCCAGCCGCAGATCGCCGATGGTCACGTCCAGGGGCGAGAGCAGCAGCGGGCAGTCCCGGGCCAGGCGGTGGTGAAAGCGCAGCGTCTCGCTGAGTTTGCTCACCGTCGAGGTCCGCGCGCAGAGATTGAACGACGACGCCCGCCAGGCCGCCGCCACCTGGGGCAGACCGAAGAACAACCCGAACTGCCCGATCCGCGCGAACAGGTCGACATCCATCGGGAACACCAGGTCCCCGCGCAGGCCGCCGACCCGGTCGAAATGCTCGCGCCGGAACATCGCGGCCGCGGTGGGACCGAAATCGGCGGGACCGCGGCGCACGATGGTGCGGGCCAGGGCGCGGGAGGTGCGGACGCCGTCCAGTCCCGGCAGGCCGAGCCCGGTTTCCACCAGCTCGCCCTGTTCGTCGATCACCTGGAAACGGCTGGAGCTGAGGGCGAACGCCGGATCGGCCATCACCTCGAGCTGCGCGGCGAGCGAACCCGGCAGCAGGATATCGTCGGCACACACCACTTTCACCAGATCACCGGTCGACAGCGCGATCGCGCGATTCCAGTTGTCGCCGATGGCCAGCGTCGTGGCATTGCGTTCCACCCGGATCCGCGGATCGTGGAAGGACGCGGCGATCTCGCCGGTGGCGTCGGTGCTCGCGTTGTCGAGCACCACCAGTTCGAAGTCGACGTCCTGACTCAGAATCGAACGCAGCGTCTGTTCGAGTGTCCGCGCGGCCTCGTAGGCCGGGACACAGATCGACACGCTGACCACTGGTGATCCTTTCGATGGAATGGGAGGGGATACGCCGGGCAGGTCCCGGCGTATCCGAGGAGACGGTGTGCTGTCGGTGCGGCGGCGCGAGCCGATCACCGAGGTGTGGAAGCGGAGTGGATCCGGGGTGCGAAGGAGCAGTGGTCCGCACGCCCGCGAGCGGTGGGTCCTACCGGATGGGCCGCTCCCGCAACGGATCGGCCGGCTCGTCCACGAACCAGCGTCCGGCCAGTTCCGGGAACCGTTCGGACACCTCGGTGAGCAGGTCCGGCACCGTCAGCAGCACGCGGTCCGGCCGGGCGGCGACCAGTTCGGCCGGGGCGATGATCGGCACGTCGGTACCCGGCATCCGCCGGCCCTGTTTGGCCGGCGACGCGTCGGCGACTCCCGCCAGCAGGTCGCGGCTCAGGCGCGCGCGGCAGAACAACGCCACCGCGCGTGAGGCCGCTCCGTAGGCGTATACGCGCTCACCGCGCGCCGCCGCGGTCTCCAGCGTCGCCCGCAGACTCCCGGCGTGCCGGTCGGCCGACCGTTGCAGCCCGCCCAGGACGACCGGATCGGCCGCCTCGTCCTCTCTGGTCAGGATGCGCCGCACCGCGTCGCCGGGTGCGGCGGCGCCGTGCACTGCCGCCAGCAGCACCGTGCCCCCGTACAGGTCGAAGTCCCAGGCGTCCACCACCGACATCCCGGCGCCGCGCAGCAGCTCGCGCAGGACGGCCAGGGAGTAGTACGCGAAGTGGCCGTGCCGCAGCGCGTTCCACTGACCCTGGGTCACGATCGTGTGCAGCGGGTGGTACTGCAGCAGCAGCACACCCCCGGCGGCGGTGGCCGCCGCCCGTTCCGCGACGGCCGCCGCCTGATCGCGGTCGTGCATGAGACCGAACGAATCCAGCACCACATCGGCGGGCCCGCCGGAGACGGCGAAACCCCGCTCGGCCAGCAACCCCAGCCAGCTGCCCCCGTGCGGGCTGGCGAATTCGCGCACGGTCCGGCCCCGCAGCAGGTCGGCGGCGGCGACCCGCCGCACCGCGTCGGCGGCCTGTTCGCGCAGCGCGCGCGGTTCCACGCCGCGCGGTTCGGCGGTGACCGTGTCGTCCTGTGCCAGTTGCGCCAGCCCGCAGTCGCGGCAGATCACCATCGCCAGTGGGTGGGCGGCCTCGTCGGGCCGCGGCGCGGTGTCGGCGGGCGGGAAG
The DNA here is from genome assembly GCF_040609955.1 of Nocardia sp. NPDC004568. Classification (NCBI taxonomy): domain Bacteria; kingdom Bacillati; phylum Actinomycetota; class Actinomycetes; order Mycobacteriales; family Nocardiaceae; genus Nocardia; species Nocardia sp. NPDC004568. The sequence goes on along the minus strand of NZ_JBEXLL010000007.1, from coordinate 79,868 downwards.
TGGTCCGCCGCCGGCATCGCCCCGAGATCCAGCACCGTCACCAGCGCCGCGCCGCGGCAGGCCCGGCAACCCGGTGGGTCGGCCGGGCGCGGATCGAGCAGGGCCGTGCGGCCGCCGCGCGTCGTGCCGAGTCCGCTCATGACACCATCACCCGGTGCGAATCGAACAGACGGCCCTCGCCGGTGTACTGATCCTGGTGCCCGACCCCTTCCGCGATGCCCGCGGCCTGTTCACCCGCACCTTCGACGCCGAGATCTTCGACGCCCATCTCGGTTCCGGCGCGTCCGCGTCGTTCGTGCAGGATTCGCAGTCGCGGTCGGCGCGCGGTGTGGTGCGTGGTATGCACGGACGCGGCGGACGCGGCGAGGCGAAACTGGTGCGCTGCGCGCACGGCGCGGTGCACGACATCCTCGTCGATATCCGGCCCGATTCGCCGACCTTCGGGCGCAGCCAGGCATTCCTGCTCGACGACACGGAGTTCCGGCATCTCTATGTGCCGGCGGGGTTCCTGCACGGGTTCCAGGCGCTCACCGACACCGCCGATGTGTGTTACCGCATCGACCGCCCGCACGATCCGGCCGAGGATCTCGCCGTCGCCTACGACGATCCCGAGCTCGCATTGAGCTGGCCGCAGGAGGTCACCATGGTCTCCGCCCGCGACCGGGCCGCGGGCAGCTGGCGGGAACTGCTGACAACACACCTCACACACCGGTCCTGACCCGCCGCAGCGTCGCGTCCACCGCACCCGTTTCACCCAGCTGCCGCAACCGCGCCAGGCGCACGAACCGGCCCGAGAAATCGGCAGCGGTCAGTCCACCGGCGGTGTACTCGGTGTAGAGCTGCGCGGCTCCCTCGGGGATGGTCCAGCGCGCCTCGAACCCCAGTTCCCGGCGCGCCGCGCCGAAATCGACCCGGTAGGACCGTGGATCGGCGCCCGATTCGCCGGTGATCATCACCTTCGAGCCGGGCACCACATCCGCGACCGCCTGCGCGATCTCGGCGACCGTGCGGTTGTTGGTCTCGGTGCCGATGTTGTAGGCCCGGGCGTGGATCGCCGCGACCGGCGCCTCCAGGCAGACCGCGAACGCTTCGGCGATATCGGCGGCGTGCACCAGCGGCCGCCACGGTGTGCCGTCCGAGAGGACTTTGACCACGCCGTCGAGGACGGCATGGCCGACCAGATTGTTGAGCACGATATCGGCGCGCAGCCGCGGCGAGAAGCCGAACGCCGTCGCATTGCGCAGGAACACCGGTGCGAAACGGTCGTCCGCCATCGCCACCAGATCGTCTTCCACCCGCACCTTGCTCTCGGCGTAGGGGGTCAGCGGGCGCAGCGGTGCGCTCTCGTCGACCAGTCCGTCGCCGGCCGCTCCGTAAACCGAGCACGTGGAGGCGTACAGGAAGCGGCGCACCCCGGCCTCCTTGGCCAGCCGGGCCAGCCGCACCGACGCGTGATGGTTGATGTCGTGGGTGATCTCGGGGACCAGGGAGCCCAGCGGGTCGTTGGACAGCGCCGCCAGATGCACGACGGCGTCGAAGCCGGTGAGCTGCTCGATCGTCACGTCCCGCAGGTCCACGGCCAGCTGCGGTGGGTCCTGCGGTGAGGGGCCGAGAACGCAGTCGGCGAACCAGCCGGCGTCCAGTCCGATCACCTCGTGCCCGCGGGCCCGCAGCACCGGAACCATGACGGTGCCGAGATAACCCTGATGACCGGTGACGAGAACACGCACTCCTACACACCTCCCAGATCGAGGACAGCTTTGGTCAATTCGAATCCCTCCGCGTACTCCCGGTGGCACTGCACACCACGGATTCGCGCCAGACCGAGGAAGGCCGCCTCGTCGAACCAGTCGCGGTCCGCTTGGGAGGGATAGCATTCGGCCAGCAGCCGGGCCTTCTCCGCGGCGATCTCCGGCGCCACCGGATGCAGGACGGCCGGCCGGGGTGTATCGGTCTCCCATTTGAGGATTTCGTAGCCGAGCACCAGGTGATCACGGAACTCCGTGGTCACCAGTTCGGCCAGGAGGCGGTGGTCCTGATGGGCGTCGCCGCGTTGTGGGGCGAAGACGAGCTCAGGGTCGGTGTCGCGCCGGAAGTCGGCGATCGCGTTCTTGACCCGATCCCAGTGCGCCGGAGCCCGCCCGTCCGGCACGTCCAGCACCGTCAGGTCCAGATCGGCGTCCGCGCAGAAACGCTCGAGTGCGGTGCTCTCCTCCGCGGCGCGGGCGGTGCCGCCGCCCGACAGGACGAGCGCACGCACGCGGAGTCCCGGATTCCCGCGGGTCAGGGTCAGCAGGGTGGCGCCCATCCCGATGGCGATATCGTCGCAGTGCGCGCCGAGCACCGCGACCTCGGTGAGTCGCGCGGGAGCGAGAGTGATCACGAAGCGGCCCGCTCCCAGACCATCCACGGGCGGTCGCCGCGGTGATATCCGGCGTCGAGCTCGGCGCGTTCCTTGAACGTATCGGCCGGTTTCCAGAAGCCGTCGTGCCGGTAACCGTAGAGCCGGCCGAGCGCGGCCAGCGCCCCGCAGCTGTCCTCCACCAGATCCCCGCCCTCCGGCAGATGATCGAATATCTCCTGGGTGAGGACGAAATAGCCGCCGTTCTCCCAGATCGGGAGCTTGCCGACCGCGGTGATCTGCTTGACCTCGCCACTGGGCAGCACATCCACGCAGTGGAACGACGACTGCGGCGGCACGATCATCATCGATGCGGCGGCGCCGGACGCGGTGAACCGGTCGATCATCCGGTCCAGCGGCGCGTCGGTGAGCACATCGGAGTAGTTGGCCAAGAACATCTCGTCGCCCTCGAGATAGGGACGCACCCGGCGCAACCTTTCCCCGATGGCCGATTCCAGGCCGGTATCGACGAACGTGATCGTCCAGTCGGCGATATCGGAGTGCAGCAATTCGACCCGGCCGTCGCGGATGACGAAATCATTGGACATCGTCTCCTGATACGTCAGGAAGAAGTTCTTGATGTGGTGGGCGCCGTAGCCCAGGCAGAGAATGAATTCGGTATGCCCGAAATGCGCGTAGTAGCGCATGACATGCCAGATCAGCGGACGTGGTCCCACCATCTGCATCGGTTTGGGCGGGCTGTCGTTCTCTCCGCTGCGCATCCGCATTCCGTACCCGCCGCAGAACAACACGACCTTCATCGCGCGACGACCTCCACCGGACTCGGCGCGACCACCCGCACGGTGGGCAGCGGGAACACCAGTTGCCCACCCCATTCCTCGATATGACGCAGTTGCGCCGTGAGCTCGGTTTCCAGATTCCACGGCAGCACCAGCACGAAATCGGGCCGGTCGGCATCGATCCGCTCCGGGGGATGGATCGGTACGCGGGTGCCCGGGGTGTACCGGCCGTGCTTGTAGGGATTGCGGTCCACCGTGTACTCGAGGAGGTCGGGGCGGATACCGCAGTAGTTGAGCAGGGTGTTGCCCTTACCGGGCGCGCCGTAACCGACCACCCGTCGTCCGGCCGCCTTCTGGTCGAGCAGGAAGCGCAGTAGATCCTGCCGTACCTGTTCGGCCTGATCGCGCAGGGATCGGTAGCCGTCGAGCGAGTGCAGACCGGTATCCGCTTCGATCGCCAGCAGTTCCGCCACCCGCGGCGACGGTTCGGCGACGGCCTCGGGACGCGCCCAGATACGCAGCGATCCGCCGTGGGTCGGCAGTGTTTCCACATCCGCGACCGCCAGCCCGGCCGTTGCCAGCGCCCGCTGCGCGGAGGCGAGAGTGTAGTACTGGAAGTGCTCGTGATAGATGGTGTCGAACTGACCGTGCCGCACGAGGTTCAGCGCGTGGTGCACCTCGATCGAGATCCAGCCGTCCTCGGCGACCAGCGTGCGCAGCGCGCGGGTGAAACCGCGCAGGTCCGGGATGTGGGCGTACACGTTGTTCGCGACCACCAGGTGCGCGGCACCGTATTCGGCGCGCACCCGCCGGGCCGAGTCCTCGGTCAGGAACTCGGTCAGCGTCGGCACTCCGGCCGTCCGCGCGGCCGCGCCGACGTTCGCCGAGGGCTCGATGCCCAGGCAGGGGATTCCTGCCGCCACGATATTGCGCAGCAGGTAGCCGTCGTTGCTCGCGACCTCCACCACGAACGAGTCCGGGCCCAGGCCCAGCCGGTCCACTGCCGCGCTGGTGAACTCGCGCGCGTGCCGCAACCAGGACTCGGAGTACGAGGAGAAATAGGCGTATTCGGTGAACGTCTCCTCGGGCGTGACGAGCGCGGGAATCTGCAGTAGGAGACACTCCGCGCACACCCGGAGATGCAGCGGATAGGTGGCTTCCGGCAGGTTTAGCTGATCCTCGGAGAGGAAACTCTCGCAAGGAGGTGTCGCACCCAGGTCGACGACACTGGCCAGCCGGGACGACTCACACAAACGACAATGCACTCGGGCTCCACTCGAACGGTCAACTACATCGGCGGCGCCCCGCAGCCCCGAGAAGCATCTTCTCTCTGCCGATCGACGAAAAAATAGCACCAATCCGGCACATCTGCGACACGGTCCGGGCGGACTTTCGCGCTGAAGTGACCTGTAGCAAATATTAGGCAAACCATGTAACGATTGGTGACCGAATAGCGATGGTGGAGAACCGAAATAGGCCCTCTCCCGGTATTCGGCGCCGGCGTGGAACTGTCTTCGGTGGGGATTTCGATTCCGGCACTTGTGCCCGGTGTCGATGGGGGCAATACTTCTGCAACAAGAATGGCCCGGCCTTCTTGTCATGAATGCCGGTATTCCTGGAAAAAGCGTGTGGTCTGCTGTCGCGCACGGCAGCCGAGGCACGGTCGTTCGAAGTGCAAGCGGGTACGTTTCATGGTTCTGGATCTCCGTGTGGCCGGTGGCGCTGTCGATTTGCACCTGCCGAATCCCGGTGACCGGGACTCCTGGCGCGCCGGATATATCCGCCGGCTCGCCCGGACGGATATCGCAGTTGTCACTGTCGCGGCCCTGTGTGGGCAACTGTTCAGCATCGCGCCCGGGTACTCCCTGGGCTGGGAATTCGAGCCGCGCACCACCGCCCTCACGCTCGGCATCGCCGCCGGATGGTCGATTCTCCTGGGCTGGAACGGCTCGCGTTCCCCCCATACTGTGGGTGCCGGCGCCGACGAATACCGCCGACTGCTCTCGGCCACCCTTCAGCTGTTCGGCACGATCGCGATCGTCTCGCTGATCCTGCGCGTCGATATCGCGCACGCCCACCTGGTGATAACGCTCCCGCTCGGTCTGCTGGGCCTGATGTCGACCCGGGCGCTGTGGCGCGCACACGCGGCGCGGCGCCGAGCGCTCGGTCGCTATCGCCGCTCGGTCCTGGTCGTCGGCAGCCCGGAAGCCGCTCGTGCGGTCGCCGCCGCGCTGTCCGCACAGGAGTTGCACGGCTATCACGTCGTCGGGGTCTGCACTCCCACCGGTGACGCACTCGACGAACCCGCCGCATTGCGCGTCGGGCAGCGCGATATTCCCATTGTCGGCAACGACCGCTCGGTGCGCAGCGCGGTACGCCGCAGCGGCGCCGATACCGTCGTCGTCATGGCCACCGACCGGCTCGGCCCGCGCGATATCCGCCGGCTGGCGTGGGACCTCGACGCGTTCGGCACCGAACTCATCGTCGCCCCCGGCATCGTGGACATCTCCGGTACCCGGATGTCGAGCCAGGTGCTGGCCGGTATCCCGATGCTGCATATCGAACGGCCCCAATACGATCGGGCGCTCTCGTTCGGCAAAGCGGTGTTCGATTTGTGCTTCTCCGCCCTGGTCCTCACCGCCATCGCGCCGTTACTGCTGGTGCTGGCCGCCGCCGTCAAATTCACCAGTGCCGGGCCGGTGTTCTATCTGTCGGAGCGGATCGGGATGGATGGAAAGCCCTTCCGGATGATCAAGTTCCGCAGTATGTACGTGCGGGCCGACCGGGAAGCCCCGTCCCTGATCAGTGCCCACGGCGGCAACCCGCTGTTCTTCAAACTGAAGGACGATCCGCGGGTGACCCCGGTGGGCCGGTTCCTGCGCCGGTACAGCCTCGACGAACTGCCGCAGTTCTTCAATGTGCTGTTCCGCGATATGAGCGTGGTAGGGCCGCGGCCGCAGGTTCGCCGCGAGGTCCACTCCTACGACGGCGTAATGCGGCGCCGGTTGCTGGTGCGGCCCGGGATCACCGGACTGTGGCAGGTCAGCGGCCGTTCGGATCTGTCCCCCGAGGAATCGGTGGAGCTGGACATCTCCTATGTGGAGAACTGGTCCATGCTGCTGGACCTGCGCATCATCGCCCGCACCCTGCGGGCCGTGGCCAGGGGCGACGGCGCCTACTGATCCGGCCCGCAGGTGCCGGGTCGGTCAGAGCAGGGCCAGTGCCAGGCTGACGAACGCCATGAGAGCCATCCAGGCGATCAGTAGTGAGCGCGCGGACCCCGGACGCCCGGACCGAACGGTGGTAACGGCGGCCGGCCGGTGGTTCCTGTGTGTCGTGGCGACGGTGCTCACGGTCCACCTCCTCGAAAGAGTTTGTGTACCTGTCGAAATCCGGTTTCCCCGAATCCGCCCGGCCAATCCGCCGAATCGAGCTCCGGTGGCGGTGTTTGTGCCGCCGGGGCCCGGGTAGCCGCTCGATGTACCGAAGCCGACTGTCCGGCCGGCCGGTGCGGCCGAAGCGCGGCCGCGGCGGTCACCGGACCCGAGGGAGGTTGTTGTCCCATGAGCACTGTTACCGCGTCGACCGAGGTCAAGGTGCCGATTCGCACCGTGTACAACCAGTGGACGCAGTTCGAGTCGTTCCCGAACTTCATGGAGGGCGTGGAACGGGTCGACCAGATCGACGACACGCATACGCATTGGAAGATCAAGATCGGCCCCGCCGATCGCGAATTCGATGCGACCATCACCGAGCAGCATCCGGAGGAGCGGGTCGCCTGGCGTTCGGACAGCGGTCCCGAGCACGCCGGTGTCGTGACATTCCACCGGATCGATGATTCGACCACCCGGGTGATCACTCAGATGGATATCGATCCGGAGGGTTTCGCCGAGAGCGCCGCCGACAAGCTGGGCGTACTGGATCGCCGGGTCAAGGGTGATCTGGAACGTTTCAAGGAATTCATCGAATCCCGGCCCCAGGAGACCGGGAGCTGGCGCGGCGATGTTCCGCGTCCGGGCAACTGACGCCTGTCCGCTCCGTCCTGTACCGCGCCGCGCGAACCACCGGATTCGTGCGGCGCGGTGCTGTCGGCCCGTGCCGAAGCGTCGAATCGTGAGGTCCCGGCCACGGGCCGTTCCGGTCATCCGTCGCGCGGCTCGAGTGAGCGGTGGAGCGCGGTGTGCAGCCAATCCTGCGTGGCGCCGGTGGTGTGCGGGGTGCCGAGCGCGGCGGCGGTCAGCGCCCAGTACCGGCTGACCGTGTAGTGGCCGGTGGCCTCGGCCGCCAAGCGGCGGCGGAAGGAGGGAGTGTCCCGGCGGCCCCGGGCCGCGGCGTGGGCGGCGACGAACAGGTCCAGCTCCGGCCCGGGGCCGGGGTCCGAGCCGGCCAGTACACGCTGCGCGGCGCCCGTGTGCGCGGGGGCCAACTCCGCGACAAGTGCCCGCTCGTCGCGGATCGACTCGCGGTCGGACAGCCACAGCTGACGCGATATCTCCCGCCCCAGCTCCGGGGTCCGTGCCAGCTCGGCCAGCTCGGCGACCGCCAGGACATGACCGGGGCTGGGCGCCGTCGGCGCCACCGGTATGTCCATCGCCACGAACTCGTCGAAGAGACCGGGTGGCATCGCGACCAGGACGCGGCGCCAGAATCCGACGAGTACATCGCGGGCCGCACCCCGTTCGGCCACCCCGGCAAGCCGTGCGAGCACCTGCGTACGGTCCTCGTCGCCGGTCTGTTCGAGCGCGAGCAGCGCCGCGTGCCGCCACGCCAGCGCCTGGAGTTCGGCCTCCACCGCGACCCGCTCGGCGGCCACGGCGCCGCGCGTGGCGTCCTCGTCGGTGAGTACGGCGGCGATCGCGGCCAGGCCCAGTCCGACAGCGCGCAACCGCCGGATCGACGTCAGCCGGGTGAGAGCGTCCCCGGTGAAGACCCGGTGGCCGCCGCCGGTGCGGTGGGCCGGCAGCAGTCCCTCGTCGCAGTAGAACCGGATGGTCCGGACGGGGACGCCGGTGCGCCGCGACGCTTCTCCGATGGTCACCGCGCCGCGCGGTGCTGTGATCTGAGTCACTTCTACTGGAACCTCCACCCGGGTGGAGTTCCTACGGTATCGGAGGCGATCGAGCACAGGAGGTAGGACAGTGAGCACCGAGATCGTTTCCGACGAACAGGTCTGGGCGGCCGTTGCCGCGGAACGCAGGAGTCTGGCGGATCTGCTGGACGGGTTGACCGAACAGCAGTGGGATCGGCAATCGTGGTGTGACGGGTGGCGGATCCGCGAGGTGGTGGCCCATATCCTGCTCACCTCACGTGCCGGAGTCGGCGAAATACTGTGGGAACTGCTCCGGGCCCGGGGGAACCTGGACCGGATGAGTTTCGCGACCGCTGTCCGCGCCGCGAACAACCGATCATCCGAGGCCCTCGTCGCCGAACTGCGTGCCGTGGCCGAACTGCGTCACACGCCGGTGGGTACCACAGCCCTGGATCGGCTGATGGATCTGCTGGTCCACGGACAGGACATCGCGGTCCCACTCGGGATCCGGCGCGAGATGCCGGTGGACGCGGCGCGGTGGTCGGTCGAGCGGGTGTGGCGGATGGGGCGGCCGTTTCGCGCGCGGCAGGTACTGGCCGGTCAGCGTCTGATCGCCACGGACACGGAGTGGTCGGCCGGCGCCGGCGCTCCGGTGTCCGCGCCGATCGCCGAGTTACTGCTGCTGGTCACCGGCCGGACAGCGGTGGATTCGGTGGGCCGGCCTGCGTCGGCCTGATCGAGGAGAACGGCGGTCCGGGCCGGTCCGGCGAATGCGGTACGGGCGCGGCGTGACCGGCGTACGCTTCGCTTCGATCGACCCGGAATGTGGAGCCCGCCATGGCCAGTAGTTCACACCCGATATCCCGAGGAATGACCGCCGGTGAGCAGCTGGCGCGGCATGCCCGCAAGATCTCGGACACTTCGGCTCTGCGGTTCGCCGGCGGCTCCCGAAGCTACCGGGAACTGGACGAGCGCGTCTCCCGGCTGGCCGATGCCTTGCGGGCCCGCGGTGTCGGCCCGGGGGATCGGGTCGCCGTGCTCGGCCTCAACTCGATGGAGATCGTGGAAGCATTTCTCGCACCGAACCGGCTCGGAGCGATCGGGGTGCCCATCAATTTCCGGCTGGTGGCCGGGGAGATCGCCTACCTGCTGGCGGATTCCGGTGCCGAGGTGGCCGTGGTGGACGCGCGGTTCGCCACCGTACTGACCGAGGCCCGCCGGGAGGCGCCGAAGTTGCGGTCCTGTCTGGTGATCGGGGGCGGCGGTGACGACGCGGGGGAGGACTACGAGACGGCGCTGCGCGACGCGGACCCCGAGTTCGCGGCAGCGGCCGTGGACGAGCGAGATCCGGCGTACATCATGTACACCTCGGGTACCACCGGCCGCCCCAAGGGCGCGGTACTGACCCACGACAACCTGCTGCTGCACGCCTTCAGCGTCGCCCTGCACCAGGGCGTTTCCGGTGACGACCGGGTCGCGCTGAACGGGGCACCGCTGTTCCATATCGCGGGTCTGTCGAGCTACCTGACGTGCCTGCTGCCCGGCGGCACCTTCGTGATCACCCCCTCCGGTGGTTTCGATCCGGCGGCTTCGGTCGAACTGCTGGCGCGTGAACGGGTCTCCAGCTGTTTCTTCGTCCCGGCGCAATGGCAGGCGATCTGCGCGCTCCCGGGGATCGCGGACCACGACCTGTCCGCGCTGCGGCAGATCTCCTGGGGTGCCGCCCCGGCGTCGACGACCCTGCTGCGCACGCTGATCGAAACCTTCCCGCAGGCCTCGGTGTCCACCGCGTTCGGGCAGACCGAATGCAGTCCGGTCACCTGCACGCTGCGTGGGGAGGACGCCCTCCGCAAGATCGGTTCGATCGGCACCCCCATCCTCAACGTCGAGGCCCGGATCGTCGACGACGAGATGAACGATGTCGCGCCGGGCGAGGTCGGTGAGATCGTCTATCGCGGACCGACGGTGATGCGGGAGTACTGGAACAAACCGGAGGCGACGGCGGAGGCCTTCGCCGGCGGCTGGTTCCACTCCGGTGATCTGGTACGCCAGGACGAGGACGGCTACCTGTACGTGGTCGACCGGAAGAAGGACATGATCATCTCGGGTGGCGAGAACATCTACTGCGCCGAGGTGGAGAACGTGCTGGCCGGGCATCCCGCGGTCGCCGATATCGCATTGATCGGGGTGCCGGATAGCACCTGGGGTGAGACACCGCTGGCGGTCCTCGTACCGGCCGACCCCGCCGCCCCGCCCACCGCCGCGGAGATCGAGGCCTTCGCCCGGACGCGACTGGCCGGCTACAAATGTCCCCGGCAGATCGCGGTGGTCGCCGAACTCCCGCGCAATGCCAGCGGCAAGGTGCTCAAAACCGAACTCCGCGCGAAGTATGCGGCGCCCACCCCGCCGCCCTGACGCTTCGCGGCGAGCACCGATGCTCTGTCCACGCGGTCCGACGCCGATGCGCCTGCTCGTCTAACGGCCTGCTCGTATGGGGAGCGCGCGGAGTTCCGGATGACCCGGTCGGACTGATCGCGGCCGCGGCGGGGTCTCCGGATCACGCCGCGGCGGGGGTCATCCGAGCGCGTCCCGCACCATCCGGCGGATCAGTTCGTCGATATCCACGCCGGGAGCGGCCAGGGTGAGCGCGCCGGTGGTGGACAGGACGGCGGGCGATACCGTGCACGCCCGCCCACAGCGCCGTGGCGGTGGTGAGCGGGTCGCGGGCCGGGTGGGCGGTCCGCACCCGGGTCAGCAGCCGATCGAACAGGGGTGTGGACACCGAGCGCAGGCCGGCGCCGGAGCCCTCGAGCAGATCGTGCCGGACAATGTCTATGTCTATGTCTATGTCTATGTCTATGTCTCTGTGGAGTGCGGTCTGTTACCGCCTGTGCCGGTATGTCTTGATCGGGCCGGCGCTCTGGCTGCTCGGTCGGCCGGAGGTGAAAGGACGCGAACACCTCCCGCGGCGCGGCCCTTACATCGTCGCCGCCAACCACCTGGCGGTGCTGGACTCCTTCTACCTCACCCGCGCGCTGCGCCGCCAGGTGTTCTTCCTGGCCAAATCCGAGTATTTCGATCGCCCCGGCCTCTCGGGCCTGCTCCAGTGATGGTTCTTCCAAGGGGTGGGCCAGATCCGCGTGGATCGGCGAGGCGGGCCCAGCGCCGCGCCCGCGCTCACCGCCGCGATCGGCATCATCGAACGCGGCGGCGTCTGGGGTGTCCATCCCGAAGGGACGCGATCGCCGGACGGCCGGCTCTACCGCGGGCATACCGGCGCGGCCCGGGTCGCGATGACCACGGGGGTGCCGCTGCTCCCGGTGGCGATCACCGGCACCGGTCCCGAGCCGGGCCGTGCGTGGTGGCGCCGCCGGGTCACGCTGGAGATCCTGCCCGCACTCGATATGACCGGGCACCGGGCCGCGGGACCGCACGGGGCCCGGCGGGCGACCGACGCGCTGATGCGGACCCTCGCCGCCCGGACCGGCCGGCAGTATGTCGACGAGTACGCCCGCCGCAGCGTGGACCACGACCTGGCGGCGTGATGTGCCGTGCCCGGGGCGCATCCCGGAGACGATCATGTCGTCGTCCCGGCCGTCGATGAACAGCCGCCCCGCGGCGTCGAAATGCCCGACATCGCCACTCGACAGCAGGCCGTCGACGATCTCCTTGTGCCGCCCGTCGGTATATCCGCCGAAGCTCAGTCCGCTGGACACGAAAATGGTGCCCACGGTCCCGGGCTCGGTGATCCGGTTGCGCTACTCGTCGTAGAGGGCGACGCGGCAGCCGACCGGCGGCTTGCCTACCGTGCCCGGTGCCTCCCGCATATCCTCCGGCGTCGCCACCGCCGCGACGGCCACCTCGGTGGAGGCGTACAGGTTGTAGAGCACGTCACCGAACGCCTCCGCGGTCCGGCGGCTCAGGTCCGGGGAGACCGGCGAGCCGGCGGAGAAGACGACCCGCAACGAGGAGGTGTCGTACTCGGCGAGCACCTCGGGGCCGAGGTCGATGATGCGCTGCAACATCGTCGGCACCACGACCAGGCTCGCGGCGCGATGGGCGGCGACGGCGGAAAGGGTGGCGCGCGGGTCGAACCGGCCCTGCCGGAACACGATCCGGTTGCCGAGTGCCCAGCCGAGGGCGAACTGGGAGAGTCCGGTGCCGTGGAAGATCGGCGCGGCCATCACCATCGTATCGTCGCGGGGGATCGGGATCCGATCGAGGAACTGGGCCGACTGGAGCGGCGAAACCTTGTCCCTCGGTGCGCCTTTGGGTGTGCCGGTGGTGCCACTGGTCAGGATCACGGTGCTACCCGGATGCGGCGGCGGCGTGGTCGCCGCGGTGGAGTGCGCCGCGATCAAGGCGTCGATCGTGGTGGTGTCACCGGATTCGCCCCAGGTGAGGAAACGCGGGGTAGCCGCCGGGATCGCCGCGAGCAGACCGGTGAACTCGGCGTCGAGCAGGAGCGCGCCGACCTTCTCACGCCGGGCGACATCGGCGAGCTGCGGCCCGGCGAACCCGGTGTTCATCAGGACGACGCGAGCGCCCAGTTTGCCCGCCGCCAGCAGGGTCAGGACCATGCCGCGGTGGTCCCGGCACAGCGCCGCCACCACGGAATCGGCGCCGATACCGTTCGCGGCGAGGCCGCGTGCGAGCGCATTGGACTGCGCGTCGAGCTCGTCGAAGGTGAGCGCGCCACGATCGTCGACGAGGGCGTCGGCCGAGCCGTCGCGCCGGGTCGCGGCCCGTAGCACCGTCACGAACGGCCCGTGTATCCGCGCGTCGCGGATCGTGCGGAGCAGTTCGCCGGGGCGCGTCGGATCGAGCATTCCGCGTCGGCGCAGCACGCTCACCGCGCCCAGCGATTCGGTCACCGAACGCAGCGCCGCGCGCGGTGCGGGCAGGTTCGTCGGCATGGGTCACCTCCAGGAGTGGAACAGTCCGACCGGGGCGGTGACGGCGCGCGCCGCCGGGGCCGAGGGGTTCGGCAAGGGTAGCCCAACAGCAGAATTGGCGTTCACTTATCGCGCGATCTCCGGTCGTGCGAGTTGTGCGGACCGCGTAGCGCCGATTCACATCCGCGCGCTACTCTGTGAGAGAAAGAAAGGCAATTTCTATCATTCTTGCATGGAGGTCCTATGTCGCGCCCGGTGTCACCTGTTTCGAGCGCCGACCTGCCCGAGGAGGTGGCACGCCGCAAATATCTGGCCGGCCCCGCCGCGTTGCTCGGAGGCCCGGCCAATGTCGTGATGCAGCTGAGCCAGGCGCCGGTGGGCCGCGGTGTCGTCGAGAGCACCGTGCACAGCGGCCGGTTCGATCTGCATCCACGCAAACGCGGCCGGACGACGCTGACCTACCTCGCGGTGGCCATGCTGGGCACCGACGAGGAACGCGCCGCCTACCGCGAGGCGACCGACACCTCGCACCGCCAGGTCCGGTCACAGCCGGGTAGCGCGGTGAAATACAACGCGTTCGACCCGGAATTGCAGCTGGGGGTCGCCGCCTGCATCTATCGCGGCGTCGTCGATTCGCTGGAATACCTGTACGGTCCGCTCGACACCGAGTACGCCGACGCGCTGTACCGGGAGTCGAGCAGATTCGGGACCACGCTGCAGATGCGCCCGGAGATGTGGCCGCCCGATCGAGCCGCGTTCGCCGAATACTGGGAGCGCAGATCCGCGCAGCTCTCGATCGACGACGAAGTGAAGCGCTATCTGCGGGAGCAGGTGGTGGATCTCGGTCCGTACGGGCGTCTCGAGCGGGTGCTGCTGCGGCCCGTCAACCGCTTCTTCACCACCGGCTTCCTGCCCCAGCGGTACCGGGACGAACTGGAGCTGGCCTGGAGCCCGCGGCGGCAACGCGCGTTCGAGCTGATCATGCGCGGGATCGGCACCGTGATGCGGCTCGGCCCCGAGCGCTGGCGGATGTACCCGCTGGACAAGCACCTGGCCGATATGCGGCGGCGCCGGGCGCTGGGCAAGCCGCTGGTCTGAGCCGGTCAGCCGCTGGGCGGATCGACCCCGGCACACCGTGCAGCGCCCGCGCCCGCATCGGACAGGCGTAGGGCTCGCCGGCTGTGCGCTGCTCGCGCGGGTGGCCGACGGTGGAAGGCCGTAACTGTCAGAGCGTTTCGCTGTTCTGGGAGGCGGCGCCGGGCCGGTGACCGCGGCAGTGGCCGGTGCGGTGGTGCGCGCGCCGCCGCCGGATCGACCCGGACCGGCGACAGCCGTGTCCAATCCCTTCGGTCGGATCGGCACCGCCTCGGGTGCCGCGGTCGGGCGTCCGGTGTCGGCCCGGCCGGACCGTCAGCGTCGCCGGGCGGTGACCAGCCCGTTGCGGGCCGCCTCGGCGAAACGCTCCATGACGGTGTCGCCGAGCGTGGGGAGGTCGCGGTGGTAGGCGGCGGCGCGCTCGTAGGTGTCGGAGACCTCCGCGTCCCAGCCGTGCCGGGCCAGCCAGGGCTGGACGGGCTCGGCGACGCCGCCGCCCTGCCACATGGCGGTGATCTCCGCCCCGGATTCGCCGGCCGCCGCCGCGGCCATGAGCGCGACCGCGTCCACGTGCAGGTACTCGATCGACAGTCGGCTCCCGGCGGCGGATCGATCGCTGATCCCGGCCAGCAACCGGTCGTTGTGCTCGGGGCTCAGGTAGCTGAGCAGTCCCTCCACCAGCCACGCCGCGGGAGCGTCCGGGTCGAACCCGGCCGCGAGCAGCGGGCCGCCCCAGTCCTCGCGCAGGTCCGCCGGCACCGTCACGCGACGGGCGGCGGGACGCGCGCCCCGCGCGTCGAGGACCTGTTGTTTGAAGGTGAGCATCTCCGGGGTGTCCAGCTCGTATACGACGACCTCCGGCGGCAGCGGAAGCCGGAAGGCCCGGGTGTCCAGTCCGGCCGCGACGATCACGACCTGCCCTACGGTGCGGGTGGCATCGAGGATGTAGTCGTCGAAGAAACGGGTGCGGATGGGCAGGTAGCTGCTGAACGAATCCCACATCCTGGCCGCGTCGGTGCCGCCGGCGAACTCCTCGCCTCCGGCGGCGGCCAGGAAATCGGCGGCGTAGGGGTCGACGAACAGATGATCCGCGCGTGCCGACTCGGCGGCCCGCGCGGCGGCCACCATCAGTGCGGTGCGGCCGACGCCCGTGGGAGCCACGGGTCCGGGTTCGCCGGGCCCGCTGGAGGAGGAACCGGAAGTGGTCACGGTGTCAGCTTAAGACGGCTTCCGGGGTTGTCGCGGGACCCGCGCGAGTGTCGAGGGCCGGGCTCGACCTGCCACGATCCTCGCGCGGCACGGCGCCACATACCGGATCCGGCCGCACCGGGATTCAGGCGAACCAGCCGCCCACTCCCGGGGCGGTGTTGTGCCAGATGTGCTTGATCTCCTGGTATTCGGCCAGGCCGCTCGGACCGAGTTCCCGGCCGATACCGGAACGACCGAATCCGCCCCATTCGGCCGCGGGGGTGTAGGGGCCGAAATCGTTGAGCCACACCGTGCCGTGCCGGAGCGCGCGGGCCATCCGTTCACCGCGGGCCGCGTCGTCGGTACGTACGCCGGCCGCGAGGCCGTAGGACGTGTCGTTGCCGAGTTCGACGGCCTCGGCCTCGGTGGCGAACCGCTCCACGGTGAGTACCGGGCCGAAGGTCTCCTCCTGGACGATCCGCATATCGCGCCGGCAGCGGTCCAGCACGGTGGGCAGGTAGTAGCTACCGGCGGCCAACCCTGGGTCGTCCGGCCGGTTACCCCCGGCCACCAGGACCGCGCCTTCGGCCAGACCGTCCGCCACCCGGGCCTCCACCGCGGCGCGATGCTCCGGGGAGACGAGCGGTCCGGTCTGCGAGTCGGGATCGATCCCGGGCCCGACCCGGATTCCGGCGGCGCGCCGGGCGAGTTCGGCGACGAACTCGTCGGCGATCGACTTTTCCACGATGAGCCGGGTACCGGCCGAGCACACCTGACCCGAATGCAGGAAGGCACCGGTCAGTACGGCGTCGATCGCGCTGTCGCGGTCCGCGTCGGCGAAGACGATATGCGGATTCTTACCGCCCAGTTCGAGGGCCACCCGGGTGATGTGCGGGGCGGCCCGCGCGGCGATGGCCGCCCCGGTGGCGGCACCGCCGGTGAAGGAGATCGCATCGATCTCGGGGGTACCGGTGAGCGCCGACCCCACCACCGGTCCCGCACCCGGTACCAGGTTCACCACGCCCGGCGGCACTCCCGCCTGCTCCAGCAGACGTACCAGGGCGATCGTGCTCAGTGGAGTGACCTCGCTGGGTTTGGCGACCACCGTGCAGCCGGCCGCCAGCGCGGGGGCGATCTTCCACGACATCTGCAGCAGCGGATAATTCCACGGCGTGATGAGGGCGCACACTCCCACCGGTTCCCGGACGATACGGCTGATCACCACCGGATCACCGGTATCGACCAGCCGGTCGCCGCTTGTGCCGGCGAGTTGCGCGTAGTACCGGAACACCGCGATGACGTCGTCGATATCGAGATGACTCTCCCGCAGCGTCTTGCCGGTGTCGAGGGTCTCGATGCGGGCGATCGGGTCGCGATACTCGGCGAGCAGTTCCGCCGTGCGCAGCAGTAGCGCGGCCCGCTCCGCGACCGGAGTCCTCGGCCACCCGCCCGTGGCGAACGCGGCCCGGGCCGCGCCGACCGCACGCCGCGCATCCGCCGCGTCCCCCTCACCGACGGTGGCGATCACCGCGCCGTCCGCCGGATCGCGGATCTCCCGGATCCCGCCCGCGACCGGTTCGACCCACTGTCCGTCGACATAGAGGTGGGGCGCGCTGAACAGCGGCTCCTCGGCGAGGATCATCTCGATATCTCCCTCTCCTTCCGGGCACAGACGGAGTTCGCCGGCGGGGTGCGCACCGGGCGACGGCTGCCGCCGCCCGCGGCCCGCATTCTATGGGCCGTCGGCCCGGCCGGGTGGTGCGGTGGGTGCCGCAGGGGACGGTCCGACCGGGTGCGCGGTCTTCCCCGGCAGGGGCGGCGGCCGGTTCGCCGCAGGGTTGTCCATTGCGATCCCGGTGACCGAAACCCTGGTCGCGGCGGTCCCGCGCTGGTTTCATCCGACTCGATCGTCCGATTCGAGCGAGAGGCCCCGGATATGCCCGTCGACACTGTGGACACTGCTACCACCGTGCAGGTGACCAAGCTCGGTACCCATATCGGCGCGCGGATCGACGGGGTCCGGCTCGGCGGCGACCTGTCCCCGGAGGCCGTCGCCGGCATCCGCGCGGCGCTGGCCGAACACAAGGTGATCTTCTTCCGCGGCCAGGACCACCTCACCGAGGACGGGCAGTACGAGTTCGCGGAATTGCTCGGCACCCCGACGACCCCGCATCCGACTGTCCGATCGGCCGGGGTGAAGAGCCTGGCCATCGATTCGCGCCACGGCCGTTCGAACAGCTGGCACACCGATGTCACCTTCGTCGACCGGGTGCCGAAGGCGTCCATCCTGCGCGCGGTCGTTCTGCCGAGCTACGGCGGGTCGACCACCTGGGCCTCCACTGTCGCCGCGTACGACTCGCTGCCCGAGCCGCTGCGGCTGCTGGCCGAGACCCTGCGGGCGCGGCACACGAATCTCTACGACTACGCCGCGACCGCCGAGGACAACCCCGACGAGGGCGCCACCGCCTACCGGCGCGAATTCGAGTCGAGCTATTTCGAGACCGAGCACCCGGTGGTGGAGGTGCACCCGGAGACCGGGGAGCGGGCCCTGTTGCTCGGCGGATTCGTGCAGCGGTTCGTGGGCCTGTCCGGCACCGAATCGCAGGCGCTGTTCCGGCTGTTCCAGGACCGGATCACCCGCCTGGAGCACACCACTCGCTGGAACTGGGCGCTGGGCGACGTCGCGATCTGGGACAACCGGGCCACCCAGCACTACGCGATCGACGACTACAACGGCGCCGAACACCGCCGGCTGACCCGGATCACACTGGCCGGTGATATCCCGGTGGGAGTCGACGGGAGACGCAGCACCGTGATCTCCGGCGACGCCGAATACTATTCGGCGGTCGGCGCACCGGCCCGCGCGGCGTAACCGCGCTCGCCCGGCCGGACGGTCGCCGAATGACGTTGCCGCACAGTATTTACGGTATCGGCCGCGGACGTCGCCCGATATCCGGTCCGGTGACATCGGCCGGCCCGGGAGGTCGCGGCGGATCACCGGTACGCCGAATGTCTTCCCGTTCGGCCGCGCACCGCCGCGATTGTTGTGGATTCCCGGTGAGTGAAACCCTGGACAACGCGGCGCCGTCTCGTATCGCCGCCGGTAGCGGTCCCGGACACGCACGGTGGTGGCGGCGGGGCGTCGTTTCCGTCGCGCGCCTTCCCTATTCGACCGGGTGGTATCGATTAACCTTTTACAGCTCGCGCGTCCGATGACTCCGCACGGATGGGCGCCGAACGATTTCCGGCCGACGATGGGAATCCCGTGAATTTGTGGAGCTATATCCGAGGTCGGGGGGAGCTGCTGACGTTCCTGACGTATCAGCATGCCTCCTTGGCGTTCCAGACGGTCCTGGCCGGGACCGTCGTCGCCGTCCTCATCGCCGTCGCGGTCTACCGGTTGCCGCTGCTGTCGGCCCTTTCGCTGACCTCGAGCCGGGTCGCGCTGACGATCCCCTCGCTGGCGCTGCTGGCGCTGCTGCTGGTGCCCTTCGGACTCGGCGTCGTCCCGTCTTTCATCATGCTGGCCTTCTTCGCCGCCCTGCCGGTGATCGGCAACGCCATTGTCGGTTTGCGGTCGGTACCGGCCTCGGTCGTCGAATCCGCCCGGGGAATAGGCTTTTCGCGGTTGCGCATTCTGCTCACCGTGGAACTGCCCATCGCCTGGCCGGTGATTCTCACCGGGATCAGAGTATCCACCCAGATGATCGTCGGTGTCGCGGCCATCGTCGCCTATGTGCTCGGCCCGGGACTCGGCTCGCTGATCTTCAACGGGTTGTCCCGGCTCGGTGGGGCCAACGCCCTCGAAATGGCGCTCACCGGGACGATTCTCATCGTCATCATCGCGTTGGTCTTCGACGCGCTCCTCGTCCTGCTCGGACGCCTCACGATCGCGAAGGGACTGTCGTAATGCGATACCTTCGCCTTCGTTCCGGTCTCCGCGGACCGCATGAATTCGCTTCGAAGGAGGCCCCATGACCGGCGATGTGACCGATAGCGATACGGCCACGGCGACAACCGAGCGCACGGTCACCGGCGCCTCGATCACGCTGGACTCGGTCGTGAAGCGGTTCAAGGGTCAGCGCAAGCCCGCGGTCGAACGCCTCGACCTCGACATCCCCGCCGGCGAGATCGTCGCGTTCGTCGGGCCTTCGGGCTGTGGGAAGACGACCACCCTCAAGATGATCAACCGGTTGATCGAACCCACCGAGGGCCGGATCTTCATCGACGGTCGCGATGTCACCCGCGAGGACCCCGACAAGCTGCGGCAGTCGATCGGCTATGTCATCCAGTCCGGTGGGTTGTTCCCGCACTGGTCGGTCGCCAAGAACGTGGGCGCCATCCCGCGGGTGCTCGGCTGGGACAAGAAGCGGATCGCCGAACGCACCGAATACCTGCTCGATCTGGTCGGCCTCGACCCCGCCACCTTCGCCGACCGGCTCCCGAAGGATATGTCCGGCGGCCAGCAGCAGCGCGTCGGTGTGGCGCGCGCCCTCGCGGCCGATCCACCGGTGCTGCTGATGGACGAGCCGTTCGGCGCGGTCGACCCGATCACCCGGGCCCGCCTGCAGGACAGCCTCATCGCGATCCAGCACGAACTGGGCAAGACCATCGTGATCGTCACCCACGATTTCGAAGAGGCCACCAAACTCGGCGACAAGGTGCTCATCCTCTCCGAGGGCGGGCATGTGGAGCAGTACGCGAGCCCGGAGGACATTCTCACCGATCCGGCCACACCGTTCGTGGAGGAATTCGTCGGTTCCGGTGCGAAACTGGCGTATCTGACCGTCTCGCGGGTCCGTGATGTGCCGTCCGACAAGGTGGTCACCGCCCGTATCGGCGAATCCGCGCCGGCGGTGATCGACCGCGCGAAAGCTGCCGGGCACAGCTGGGTGGTCGTGGTGGACGCCGCCGGGCGGCCG
Source organism: Nocardia sp. NPDC004568 (assembly GCF_040609955.1). Classification (NCBI taxonomy): domain Bacteria; kingdom Bacillati; phylum Actinomycetota; class Actinomycetes; order Mycobacteriales; family Nocardiaceae; genus Nocardia; species Nocardia sp. NPDC004568. The sequence goes on along the minus strand of NZ_JBEXLL010000007.1, from coordinate 59,598 downwards.
CGATCCTGGCCGACGCTCACCGAACTGGAGACCAAGCCCGAGGTCTCCGATTTCCTCGATCGGCGGTTGCCGGTGGTCGCGCGCTCCTCGACCCTCAACGACGCGCTCGACGCCATGCTCGCGACCAGCCAGGGCGCCGCGCTGGTCACCGACGGACGGGGCGCGGTGGTCGGCTCGCTGAGCATCGACTCGGTGACCGAGCTGATCCGGGACAAGCTCGCCGAGGCCCGCGCCGACGAGCCGGACGCCTCCTATGTGACCTACGTCGACGGCACCGATCCGGCGCCGACTCCGGTGGTCGCCGCAGACGACGAACCCGGATCGGTCGAGCAGTCGTGAAACGGCTACGCCGGCTCCCGCTCGATGTGTGGTTCGAACCGCTCATCATCGCGGTCATCGGCATCGGATACCTGCTGTGGTACCGCTCGACGACGTTCACCGCGACCGAGCAGGCCTCGCTGGGCTGGGAGAATCTGCGCAACACGATCGTCGCGCATATCGAACTCACCGTGGTGGCCACGGTCATCGTGGTGGTGATCGCCATTCCGCTGGGTATCGCGCTGACCCGGCCCGCGCTGAAGCGGTTCGAGCCGATCGCGGTGAATATCGCCAATATCGGTCAGGCCGCGCCCGCCGTCGGCCTGCTCGTGCTGTTCACCTTCTGGCTGGGCACCGGATTCCGCACGGCGATCGTCGGTCTCGTCGTCTACGCCGTGCTGCCGATTCTGCAGAACACGATCGTCGGACTGCGCCAGGTGGATCAGCGCACCATCGAGGCATCCCGCGGAATCGGCTACTCCGGCGCCCGGACCCTGCTCCAGGTGGAACTACCGCTGGCGGTGCCGGTGATCCTCAACGGTGTGCGCACCGCGCTGGTCATCCTGGTCGGCACCGCCACGTTGAGCACATTCATCGGCGCCACCAGCCTCGGCACCCTGATCACCACCGGAGTCACGCTGTTCCTGCCCAAACTGCTCATCTCCGGCGCGATCCTGGTCGGACTCCTGGCTTTGACCATCGACTGGCTGGGCCGACTCGTCGAACTGGCCGCGACCCCGCGAGGTGTGGCATGAGTCCGGCACCGGCACGACTGGCCACCACGGTCTCCGTTCTCCTCGCGGCCATCTCGCTACTCGCCGGCTGTGGCCTGGTGAGTTCTTCGGGCACCTTCCACGACGCGCGCCTGCCGGACGGGCAGCGACCGCTGGACGGGGCGAAGCTGGTGGTGACCTCGAAGAGCTTCACCGAGGGGGTGCTGCTGGGCAAGATCACCGCGACCTATCTCGCCGCCGCCGGTGCGCAGGTCACCGATCTCACCGGGGCGCCGGGCTCGGCCTCTTCCCGTCAGGCCCAGCTCAACGGCGACGCCGATATCCTCTGGGAGTACACGGGTACCGGCTGGGTCAATTACCACAACCAGACCGAGACCATTTCCGATCCCCGGGAACTGTGGCAGCGCGTCCACGATATCGAGAAGCGCGACTACGACCTGGAGTGGATGCCCCCTGCCAATTTCAACGACACCTACGCGTTCGGCGCGTCGACTCCCACCGCCGAACGGCTGGGCGTGACATCGCTGTCCGAGGTCGCGGCGCTTCCCGTCGGGGATCGGACGTTCTGCGTCGACGACGAATTCTTCAGTCGCTCCGACGGTTTCATTCCGATGCTGCAGAAGTACGGGATTCCCTACAACGACCCCAACGGAGTTCCGGCGGGTAACGTCACGCGGATGGACGCCGGCGTCGTCTACACGGCGACGGCCAAGAGCGCGCCCTGCAATTTCGGCATGATCTACACCACCGACGGCCGGGTGAAGAACCTGGACCTGGTCGTGCTCGACGACGACCGGAAATTCTTCCTGCCCTACAGCGGCACAGCGGTCGTCCGTGGCGAGATCATCGACCGCTACCCGCAGCTGGCGCCATTGCTCGCCACGATCTCCGAACGTCTGACCGATGATCTGATGCAGGACCTCAACGGCCGGGTCGATATCGACGGCGAGGATCCCGCCGATGTGGCCTACGACTGGTTGAAGAGCGAGAACCTCGTCGAGTAGACCGGATGCGTTGCCCGTCTTGTATGTTGGCCACCGGAGACCGAATGCCCGCCTGTGTCCGAGCGGGTGTAGGAGCGGGACCCCGAGTATCACCCGGCGGAGAGTGGCAGCGGTCGGCTGCCGCCCACCGATCGGTTACGTGCGCGTCCACTCGCCGAAGGAGATCCGATGATCACCATCCTGGGAAGCGGAATCGCCGGTACCGCGCTGGCCGGCTCGCTGGCGAGGGCCGGGCGGCCGGTGACGGTCTACGAGCAGCGCAACGGCGGTGGGGGTGGCGCGTTCCTGATCCTCGACGGCCGGGGCCACCGCAGTCTCATCTCGCTGGGCGTGCCGGAGGCGGAACTGCACGCGGCCTCGTACCCGCTGAGTGAACTGCGATACACCCCCGATGACGGTGTGACGCGCCGGCGGCCCAGCGAGGGACACCGGTTCTGGTTGCGCAGCGATCTGATCGCCGTGCTGAAACGGTTCGCGGTACACGCGGGCGCCGAGATCAGCTACGGCAGCCCGGTCGCCGAGGTGGTGGTCGACGCCACGACCGGGCACACCACCCTGCGTATCGGCGACCGCACCGTGACGGCGCGGGATCTGGTGATCGGTGCCGACGGTATCGACTCGGTGGCGCGCGCGGGCACCGAACCCGGCCGGACCCCGGAGTACGCGGGAGATGTGGTGATCTACGGAATGACCGCGACCCCGGTCGAATGCCCCACCGACCCGTTCGTCCTGCACTTCGATGCCGAGTCGGCCGCCGGCACCCGCCCGGCGGCCACCTTCGGCCATATCTGGCGGCCCGGGGCGGATTCGGCGCTGTGGTTCCTGCGCATCGAACGGGAACCGCTGCCGGTCGCCGATACCGGGATCGTTCCGGTGCGGCGCTGGGCCGAGGCGGTGGTGGAGGCGGCACCCCGCTCCGTGCGGGAACAGACCGCGACACTGGTCGCGGCCACCGAACAGGTCCATGTTTCCAATGCGCGCAATGTCGCACTCGGGACCGCGGCGGTGCCCGTCGCTCCGGTGATCCTGGTCGGCGACGCGGACCACGCCATCACACCCGCGGCCGGCGTGGGCGCGCGAGAAGGTATCGAGGACATCGAAGCGGTGCACCACGCGATCGTCGGTGGTGGCTCTCCGGCCGAGGCCATGATCGCCCGCCGCCGCGCGATAGCCGAGGAGCGCGCCCGGGTGGCCCGCAGAATGCGCGGGTGATCGAAGCCGAGAGGTTTCTCACCTCGTGACCGTCGGTCTCGTCGATACGCTGAGAACACAGGCGATCGACGGTGAGGAAGCCATGGCCAAGGAGTTTTCGCAGCTGGACGGGCCACTGCGACAGTTCATCGAAGCGCAGGCGATGTTCTTCGTCGCGACGGCGCCGGCGGACGGCGGGCGGGTCAATCTGTCGCCGAAGGGATACCAGGACACCTTCGCCGTCCTCGACGATCACACGGTGGCCTACCTCGATCTGTTCGGCAGCGGCGTCGAAACCATCTCGCATCTGCGCGAGAACGGGCGGATCACCCTCATGTTCTGTTCCTTCACCCGCAACTCCCGGATCCTGCGCCTGTACGGGACCGGCCGGGTCGTGCGTCCCGACGATCCGGAGTTCGCCGGTCTCCGAGAGCATTTCGGTCTCGGGCATCCGGGGATCCGGGCGGTGATCGTGGTGGCCGTCGACCGTATCGCCGATTCGTGCGGGTACGCCGTCCCGTATTACGAACTCGTCGGCGAACAGCCGGTACTGGACGCACACCACGCCCGGCAACCGGACGAGAAGTTCGCGCGCCGGATCACCGGGGACAACGGCCACAGTATCGACGGACTACCGGCGCTGGACCTCGACCACCCGGTGCCCTCCCAGGTGCCACGCTGAACCAGGACGCGCTTCCCGCGGTGACACGCTCGTCCGAACCCCGCGTGCCCCGCTCCTGCGGCGGTGCGCCGTCCGGGCGAGCCCGGTCGACCCGGAATGCGGCCGGAGGACACCTCCCGCGGTGAAGTAGTTGCCCTGCCGGGAGGTTCACCGCACCGGCCCGGGCGGATCTCGCCCCCCAAGGTGGCGGGTCACGGTCCGGCGAGCCTGCGCGCGGCGGTATCCGATGCGGGCACCACGGGTGAGGCATCGGTTGCACGCCGCAGCCGTGACGCCGGCGGGGGGTGGTGGCCGATCACCGCGCCGGGCCGGGCCCGGACGTCCGTCAGGGCGTCCGGGCGATCGCTGCGGCCGGGGTGGCGCCCGGGCCGGTCAGGTCGCGCGTCCGCTCCTTCCCCGGTTTCTCCGAAACCACCTCTGGGGTCCGGTCCCGGAGGTGAACGGCGGTCAGCGCGCTCACCACCGTCGAGCGCACCGGCAACCGCGCGGTGCGGGTATCGGCGCGGGCTATCCGGGCGATGGCCAGCTCGGCGGTGACCAGGAAGATCTCGATCCCGTCGCGCCGGTATTCCCGCGCCGCCTCGGACAGCGCGGCGAGGCTGCGCACCGACAGGAAATCGAGTCGGGTGGCGTCGACGACGAGCGCACCCCTGGACGTGGTCACCGTATCGGCGGCGGCACGCACCTGCTGCCGCCACAACGCCAGCGTGAAGGCATCCGCCTGCCCACGGACGGCCAGCAGGACGACGTCCCCACGGCGGCGGACCCGGAAACTCAGCTGATCACGAGGCGACCGCCAGGGTGCCGAGGCGGAAGGCGGCGGGCGGTGAGCATAGGGACGGTTCATACTGCACTCGAATCGGCTCGGGACGCGTGGCGCGTCCTGATGGGAGCGGCCCTGTGCTCTCAACGCCGGCTCATGACCCCCCTCGCAGCCTAGGCGTCCAGGCCGGTAGCGGCAGTGCCCCCGCCGAACTCTTCGTTTCGTGGACCTACCCGCTGTGCGATACCGACCGCGTTCCGGCCGGGCCGGGCCGCCTACTGGTCCGGCCTCCGCCCCGACGGAGCCGGTCCGGAAGCGAAGCCACTGCCTTCGTTTCCTGGCTGTGTTCGCGAGTCGCCGGTGGGTGCCTCACAGGTATCGGCGGATCGGCCACATCGCGACCTCCCGGACGCGCTGCGTGAGCGATCGGCGCTGCCAGCGTGTTTCCTCGATCAGTTCGCTGACCGCCGCGTCGGCGTCGAAATGCTCGTCGAGCGTGGCGGTGAACTGTTCGTCCAGGACCACGAGCATCATCTCCTCGTCGTGGTCCAGGGAGCGCCGGTTGAAGTTCGTCGATCCCACCAGGGCCGCGATCCCGTCGACCGTGATGACCTTGGCGTGCATCATCGTCGGTTGGTATTGCAGGATCGTCACCCCGCAGGCGAGCAGGTCGCTGTAGAAATGCTGCCCGGCCAGCTGGCAGACGCGTTTATCGGTGTGCGGGCCGGGCAACAGGATCTCGACCTCCACCCCGCGTCGCGCGGCGGCGCAGAGGAGTTCGATGAAGTAGGCGTCCGGCGAGAAGTAGGCCGTGGCCAGCCGCAGCCGCTGCTCGGCCGATTCGATGACCACCCGCAGCAGGGTCTGCATATCCTGCCAGCCGAGGCTCGCCGACCCGCGAACCACCTGGACGACCGCCGAACCGTGGTGCTGCTGTGGTGCGAAGCGGTCCCGCTCGTCGAACAGGGCGTCGTGGCATTCCGCCCAGTTCTGCGCGAAGGCGGCCGCGACGCCGTCCACCGCCGGGCCCTCGATCCGCACATGGGTGTCGCGCCATTCGTGCTCGTTGCGCGCGTCGCCGCACCACTCCTCGGCAATGCCCACTCCGCCGGTGAACGCGGTCCGTTCGTCGACGACGAGCACTTTGCGGTGACACCGGTGGTTCTGCTTGAGCGGCGACAGGGACAACGGTCTCCGGAACCAGGCGACCTGGACGCCCGCGCGTTCCATGAGTGTCAGCAGGTCTTTCTCGATCGACCGGCTGCCGAAACCGTCCAGCAGCAGTCGCACCCGGAGGCCGGCCTCGGCGCGCTCGGCGAGCGCATAGGCGAACTGGCGAGCGATATCGCCCTGCCAGTAGACGAAGGTCATCATGTCGACGGTGTGCTCGGCGTCCCGGATGGCGCCCAGCATCGCCGGGAAGATCTCGTCGCCGTTGCGGAGCGCGACCAGCGCGTTCCCCTCGGTGGCGGCGACCCCGAGGAGCCGTTCCAGTCGCCTGCGCATCCGGACCGCCGCGGTGGGGGACTCCGCTGATGGCGGCGCCGACTCGGCCGGCTCGCGCAGATCTCTGGTACTGGTCACGATGAACTCCTCTGCCTGCACACCACCGCCCGCACCCGGCAGGGGCGCTTCCCGGTGTGCTCCGACCTTAACCGGTGGTACTGCCTCCGCTACGCGGTGCCCTGGGGTGATCACAGGTGCGCGGAACCACCTACGCGGGCGATACCCGATCACTTCGGCGAAGTATCGCCGCCGACGGGAATCACATCCAGGCCCGGTGTGGGTTCCCGGTCGCGCGTGCCCGCCGGGCCGGTGCGGTCCGGGGCCGAGCCGACGGCCGGTCGGCCCACCCGGTAGTAGTGAGAGTGTGGTCTACATCGATCTGCCGCTCACCGAGGACATCCGGGCCGCGGTCGCCGCGTCCTGGGGGTACGAAGGCGACAGCGAACGACTCCACGGTGGCGAGGAATCGGCCGCATACCGTGTGGGTGAGGTGGTCGTGCGAATCGGATCGCCGCGGCGCGACCCGCGGGAGGTGGAGTGGTGCCACGGGATCGCCACCGCCGCGCGCGCCGTCCCGGAGGTCGTGGCGCCGCTGCCCCGCGCGGACGGATCGACGGTGGAGGTGACGATATCGTGCTCGCCCAGCTCATGCGCCACCGGTTGCGCCGGGAAGCGGTCTACTTCGGCATCGCCGTCGCCCGCGGGGTCCGACACGACGAGGACGATCTCGAATATCACCGGCAGCGGCTGGCGGCCTCCCATCGGCTCCGGCCGAATCCGCACCACCGGCCGCCCGGCCTGTAGGACTCGCGGGTGAGTGGACGGTCCGTGCCGGTCAGGTCGTCACCGTAGCGTTTCGTTTCCGGCGAATCATCAGCAATCGTCCGGTGGCGTCATATCATGCCTGTATGACATCCAGCGATACGCAGTACGAGGGGCCGTTGCATCAACTGGCCCGCAGCGCGTGGCAGGCGATGTTGGTCATCGGCGTGGTGTCGGTGGTCGTCGGTGTGATGGTGCTGGTCTGGCCCGGTCCGACGATCGTGGTCCTGGCCGTACTGTTCGGTATCTACCTGCTGGTTTCGGGCGTCTTCCAATTGGTCGCCGCGTTCGGTGGTCACGTGTCGGGCGGCTGGCGGGCCATGTTGATCGTCAGCGCGGTGCTGTCGTTCATCCTGGGTTTCTTCGCGCTACGCCATCTCGGCGATGCGATTCTGCTGATGGCCCTGTGGATCGGTATCGGCTGGATGTTCCGCGGTGTCACGGTGCTGGTCGCCGCCGCCGACGCGCCCTCGGGTACCTCCGGGCGCGGTTGGAACGTCTTCTTCGGCATCGTGCTGCTGATCGGCGGTGGGATGTTGATCGTCTGGCCGTTCAACTCCGTCGCGGTCCTGACCCTGGTGGCCGGTTGGTGGTTGATCTTCACGGGTGTCGTGGAGGTCATCGGTGCGTTCCAGGTGCGTGGCCGGGCGAAGGCCACGCCGAATGTCCTCTGATCTCGCCCTGCGGCAATCGTTCGGCAATCGCTACCGCGGCCTGCCGGATACGGCCGGGCCGGTGCTCACCGCCCTACTGCCCGGCGCCGGGGCAGCAGCAGCGCGGGGATCAGGGCCAGCGCGATCATTACCGGGGCGATCAGGTAGGTGTGCCGGAAGGCTTCCGCCAAGGCGGGAGTCAGCGCGGCCCGCTGCGCCGGGTCCATGCTGTGCACGGCCTGCAGCCCGCCGTCCGCCGGTAGTAATGCGGCCAGGGTCACCGATGTCGCCGCGGTGCCGAGGGCGAGTGCGGTGGTGCTGATCATGTTCAGCACCGTCGATCCCGCGGGCTGCTGGTCCCGGTGCAACGGCCGGGTCGCGGTCGTCAGCACCGGCATCATGGTGCCGCCACCGCCCGCGCCCATCAGCAGCATGGTGGCGGCGAGAGACCAGTACGGCGCGTTCGCGTCGAGCTGGATCACGAACAGCACGAAACCGGCGAGCGCCAGCGAGATCGAGCCCGGCAGATAGCGACCGGGCGGAATCCGGTCGATCAGCCTGCCCGCCACCTGCATGGTTGCCCCCGATGCCAGCGCGAACGGAATGCCCAGCGCACCGGCCACCAGGGCCGATTCGCCGCGCACCACCTGGAAGTAGAGGGGCAGCAGCAGCATCGATCCGAAGTAGCCGCTCGCGAACAGCGCCAGCAGCGCGGCCGCCGTGCCGGTGGTCCGATGGCCGAGCACCCGCAGATCCAGCAGTGGCACCGGAATGGTCAGTGAGCGGCGCACGAACGCGGCCACGAGCCCGCCGCCCACGACGAGGGGTGCCCATACCGCCGGGGTGGTGAAACCGGCGTGTTCACCCGCGGCGGTGACTCCGTAGATCAGCAGCGCCAGCCCCGGTGACATCAGTAGCAGGCCGACGACATCCAGAGCGCGCGGCGGTTCCGGTGTATCGCCGGGCAGCATCTTCGCCGCCAGGAGCAGAACCAGTGCGCCCAGTGGCAGATTGATGAAGAACATCCACCGCCACGACACCTCGTCGATGAGGTAGCCGCCGATCACCGGGCCCAGCAGCGGGCCGACCAGCACGGCCAGTCCCAGTGTGCTCATCGCGCGGCCCAGCCTCTCCGGGCCCGCGGCGCGCAGCAGGATCGTCATCGCCACCGGCATCAGCAGTCCGCCGCTCGCGCCCTGCACGACACGGAGCGCGATCAGCGACTCGATGTTCCAGGCCAGCCCGGCCAGCGCCGAGCCGCCCGCGAAGAGGGCGACCGCGGCCAGATACAGCCTTTTCGCCCCGAAACGGCCGACCAGCCATGCCGAGGCCGGCACCACCGCGCCGAGCGCGAGCGAATACCCGGTGGCCACCCACTGGATCGTGCTCAGACCGGCGTGGAACTGCACGGACAGTTTGTTGATGGCGACATTGACGATGGTCTGATCGAGTGTCGCCATGATCGCTCCGACCACGAGAACCAGTGCGATGGTCAGCGGATTGCGGGTGTCGGCCGGTGGCGGCGGTGTCGTCTCGGTGGTGATCATTGCCCTGGCTTTCGGTGCGGGTGGGTCGGCGCGTCGGTGGCGCCGGGTCGGAGGACCCTGCCGAAAGCCTGTAACCTCAATTAATATTGAGGTCAATCCGGTGTGAGAAAAGCGACAGCCGAAAGACGAGCGCCCGCGTATTCGTGCGGGGTTCTCGGCGGGTGCGGTAGATGGTTCGGATATCGGCCCCGCGGTACCCGGGCTCCGGCGGCCCGGGACCGCGTCCGGGGGGACGATTATCGAGCGGAAGCCGACCAGCCGTAGTGGGTCGCGGTACGCCCCGCCGGGACCGTCGCCACGGGTGCGCCGCTGCAGTCCGGGGAGTTGTAGACGCGGAAATCGCGAGTGCTGCGGTTGTCGAACCGGATATCACGCGCGAAACCGCTCGCCCAGCAGGCATCGAGATCGGACAATTCCAGGGTGTTGTCGACGATCACCACTTCCCGGCCGTCACCGAAACCGGCCGATCCGGTGGGAAAAGCGGTCGCGGCGGGAGCGGTCGCGGTGACTGCGGCGATTGCGAGAAAAGCTGCGAGAGAATATTTTTCGTGTTTCATGTGCCGAATCGTAGCCGGGCTCCGGTTCCGATCCGGAATTGCCACCGGGGGTCGGTTCACCGGTGTTCGATTCGACCGAGGAATTGTTCGGCCACGCGCACGAATTCGGCCGGCTGGTCATACGTGACGATATGACCGGCACCGGGTAGCGTGACGAGCTCCCCGCCGGGTGCCGCCGTGGCGGCGGCGGCGAGCTCGGTATGGCCGACCAGTGTGTCGTGTTCGCCGCGAATCCAGAGGCTGGGCACCTCGAGACCGGGTAGTTCGGTGAGATAGTTCAGCCGCATGCTCCAGGGGCCGTACGCGTCGACCATCCAGTCGTCGAGCGCGGGTTCGCCGTACCGGGCCTTGGCGTGCGCTTCGGCGAGGACCTGGTCGACAATCGTGTCGAAGCCGGGTGTATCCACTCCGGCGGTGAGGCTGCCGATCATGGACTTCCGAAGTGTTTTCGGGCTACCGGCGAGGTATTTGCTCGTGAGTTTCAACAGTCCGGGTGTATTGATCATCGCCCAGGTGACGAACTGGGCCCGCCGCTTCGCGCCGATACCGCCCGGTCCGATCGCGACTAATGCCGAGACTCGTTCGGGGTGGCGCAGGGCGTATCCGACACCGAGCCCGCCCCCGAGCGACAATCCGATGAGCGCTACCCGGGGGAGCGCCAGTTGCTCGAGCAGGTCGTCGAGGAAGTCGTCGAAGAACCCGCGGTCCAGGCGGCCGTGCCATGGTCTGCTGGCCCCGTGCCGGGGCAGGTCGATCGCATGGACCTGGTAACTCGCTGCGAGGCGGTGCGCGACATCGCGCCAGACGCCTTCGGCGGTGTCGAGCATACCGCCGTGCAGGAGCAACACGGGACTACCGTGGTCGCCGGATCGGTAGTGGCGGACCGGGCCGCCGCGAACGACGAGGTCGGTATGAGAGGCGAAAGCGGTGATGGTCATCGGGGGTCCCCCGGCCGAGCGAGTTGATCCGACAGTTGATCGAGCAAGGTGAGCTGGGCGCGGCGGGCCGCGGCGGCGTCCACCGGCCCGCGGCCGGCCAGTCCGCGTCCCGTCAGATCCGCGAAGAGTGCGACGACATCGCCGAACTCCGCCGGGCTCCCCGCGTCGAGGACACCCGGGGCGTTGATCAGGCCGACGGTGAAGAAGCCGAGCATTCGGGTGATGGTCTCGCTCGGCACGGTGTCCACGACCACTCCGGCACGTTGCAGTCGTTCGATGTACTCGGCGAGCCAGCCGAAACGCACGGCGTAACGCTGGTCGGTGACCCCGCGGACGTGTTCGCCGAGGACCGCGTCGTCGCCCAGATACAGCGCACGCATGAGCGGTTCGGACAGCAGCGCCTCCACGCCGAACCGGTACACGGCGGGTAGATCGACCACGCCGTCGGCGTCGAGTACCTGTTGGTGAACCCGTGCGGTCATCCGGCGCATGCTGCGGCCGAGGACGGCGTCCAGGATGGCCGCTTTGTCGGCGAACTCGCGGTAGACGGCGCCCTTGCCGATACCGGCGCGTTCGGCGATATCCGCGACCGTGGTGTGCGGCCAGCCGGTTTCGAGGATCAGATCGGCGGCCGCGGTCAGGATCTTTCCGCGCCGGTCGGGGACCAGGGGGCGGGGCATATAACTCCTACTGTAGTGACCAAAATTCGCAATCTGGTCACTAAAGTACCCGCTGCGGGCTGAGAATCGATATGCCGACTGTGCCGACCCGGAATTGCCAACAGGATGCCGACCGTTTCGAAGCAGGGCACCGGGGACGGTCGCTACGCGGTTTCGGGGCACGCCCGGTCACTCCCGCGGGCAACCGGATGCCGGTAGCCTTCTGTGTGCCAGGGGCGGGGATTCGATGAATACAGCGACGGGAGCGATGTCCGAGAGGGGTCGCCGATGGCTACGAAAGCGGGGCCGACGCC
>NZ_JBEXLL010000007.1:0-47814 GCF_040609955.1 Nocardia sp. NPDC004568 | reverse complement strand
GTAGCCTTCTGTGTGCCAGGGGCGGGGATTCGATGAATACAGCGACGGGAGCGATGTCCGAGAGGGGTCGCCGATGGCTACGAAAGCGGGGCCGACGCCTTCGCGCATCCGGCGCGGGTGGGCGGAGCGCCGAGCCGGGGTTCCGCACTTCGCCGCGCTCACGGTCGGGGTGTTCGCCGCCGCCGTCGCCCTGTGGAGCCTGTCCTCGCTATTACGCAAGGTGGTACACGTCCCCCGCGCGTACATCGACCACTACTACTTCGGCGCACCGGATACGAGTGTCACCTGGGCACTGGTCCTCGGCCTGCTGGCCGCCGCGCTGGCGCGCCGCAAACGAGTCGCCTGGTGGCTGCTGACGGTGTATGTGGCCGCGTTCACCCTGCTCAATCTGTTCGAGGTGATCACCGACCACAATGTGCACGCCGGGGTGGCTCTCGGTGTGCATCTCATGGCGTTCGGAATCCTGATCGCCGCGCACCGGGAATTCGGCACCCGGGTCCGGCGCGGTGCGGGCCGGCGCGCGCTGCTGGTGCTCGTCGGCCTGCTGTCGGTCGGGACGCTACTCGGCTGGGGTCTGGTCGAGCTCTTTCCCGGGACACTGCCCCCCGGGCAACGGTTCCTCTGGTCGTTGGCGCGGGTGACCGCGCTCGCCGCGGCGATCAGCCGCGAATCCGAAGTGTTCGACGGCCGTCCCGGCGCGGGGCTGAACACTCTGCTCGGGCTCTTCGGCGTGGTCGCGGTGCTGGCCGCGGTTTTCGTACTGTTCCGGTCCCAGCGTGCGGACAACGCGATGGCCGGCACCGACGAATCCGCCCTCCGTGGCCTGCTCGCCACCTCCGCCAACCCCGACTCGCTGGACTATTTCGCCACCCGTCGCGACAAGTCGGTGGTTTTCGCGCCCGACGCGACCGCGGCGATCACCTACCGGGTCGAGGCCGGTGTATGCCTGGCGGGCGGCGACCCGCTCGGCTCCGCCGCCCATTGGCCACAGGCGATCGCAGAATGGCGCCGACTGTGCGCGCGATACGGCTGGGAACCCGCGGTGATGGGGGCGAGCGAGGCGGGCGCCCGCGCGCATGCGGCGGCCGGGGCGGCAGTCCTGCATCTGGGTGACGAGGCGATCGTCTCCACCCGCGCGCTGCGCACCCTGTCCGGCCAGCAGATGCGTGCCGTGCGGCAGGCCGCCGCCCGGGCCCGCGGGCACGGCCTGCGGGTCCGGGTGCGCCGGCATCGTGACATCCCACCCGGCGAGATGGGCGAGCTCATTCGACTGGCCGACCAGTGGCGGGACACCGGGACCGAACGCGGTTTCTCGATGGCGCTGGGCCGGCTCGGCGACCGCCTCGACGGCGATTGCCTGCTCGTCGAGGCGCGGACCCACGAAGGAGAGTGCGTCGGACTGCTGTCCCTGGTGCCGTGGGGTTCCTCGGGCGCGTCACTGGATCTCATGCGGCGCGGCCCGCACGCGCCGAACGGGTGTGTGGAGCTGATGGTGACCGAACTCGCGGCCGCCGCCGACGGGTTCGGCCTGCGGCGGCTGTCGTTGAACTTCGCGGTGATGCGTTCGGTGTTCGAGGAAGGCGCTCGTATCGGTGCCGGGCCGGTCCTGCGGCTGTGGCGGTCGCTGCTGGTGTTCTCTTCCCGGTGGTGGCAACTGGAGTCCCTGTATCGGTCCAACGCGAAATATCAGCCGCAATGGGTACCGCGGTTCGTCTGCTACCAGGACACACGCTCGCTGCCGCGAGTCGGCTGGGCCGCCGCGCTTGCGGAGGGTTTCGTCACGATGCCGTGGCGCAACGATCGCGGGGATGCCGCGCGCGAGTACACCGGCACGCGGATCGCGGTGCCCGCTGCGGTGCTGGAATCCGGTGTGCTGCACGCCGACGGCAGCCCACCTCGCCTCACCGAACCCGCACCGGCGTCGCACCCACACCGCAGGCCCGAACAGGTCCGGGTCCGGATGGCCGAACTAGCGGCGCTCGGTGCCGCCGGGATCGACCCGTACCCGGTCGCCGTGGCGCCGACCCATACGATCGCCGAGGCGACCGCGACAGCCTCTGGCACCGCGGTGCACATCGCGGGCCGGATCCTTCGGCTGCGCGATTTCGGCGGTGTGGTGTTCGCGGTGCTGCGGGACTGGTCCGGCGATATCCAGGTGCTGGTCGGCGCCGAACGAGTGGGTCGTGACCGGGTGCGCGAGTTCGCCGGTTTCGACCTCGGCGATCTGGTAGGTGTCTGCGGGATGGTCGGGACCAGCCGCAACGGTACGGAATCCGTCCTCGCCGCCGAGTGGCGGCTGGACGGGAAATGTCTGCACCCGCTACCCGACAAATGGCGTGGGCTGGTGGATCCCGAAGCCCGGGTACGGCAGCGCTACGTCGACCTGGCGGTCAACGGAAACGCCCGCAGCCTGTTGCGGCGGCGCAGCGCCATCGTCCGGTCGATGCGCGAGACGCTCGGCGCCCGCGGCTACCTCGAGGTCGAGACCCCGATCCTCCAGCAGGTGCACGGAGGCGCGAACGCGGCGCCGTTCCGCACCCACATCAACGCCTACGACCTCGATCTGTACCTGCGGATCGCCCCGGAGCTGTATCTCAAACGCCTGTGCGTCGCCGGGATACCCAGGATTTTCGAACTCGGCCGGGCATTCCGCAACGAAGGAGCCGACTTCGCGCACAACCCCGAGTTCACGATCCTGGAGGCCTACGAGGCCTACAGCGACTACGAGAAGATGATGGAATTGTGCCGCAGTCTGATCCAGTCCGCCGCGCTCGCCGCGCACGGCAGGCCGGTCGTCCGGCGCCCCGGTCCGGACGGCACGCCGGTCGAGATCGATATCTCCGGGCCGTGGCCGGTGCGGACGATGCACGACGCGGTCGGTGAGGCCATCGGACACCCCCTCACTCCGCAGACCCCGGCGCCGGTGCTGCGGCAGTGGTGCGACCAGCGGGGGATCGCGTACCAGCCGAATTGGGACGCCGGCGCCCTGGCGCAGAGGATGTACGAGCACCTGGTCGAGGGCCGCACCGGGTTCCCCACGTTCTATACGAATTTCCCGACCTCGATGTCACCGCTGACCCGGCCGCATCCGACCATCGCCGGTGTGGCGGCGAAGTGGGATCTGGTGGCGTGGGGCGTCGAACTCGGTACGGCCTACAGCGAGTTGACCGATCCGATCGACCAGCGTCGTCGGCTCACCGCGCAGTCGCTGCTGGCCGCCGCCGGTGACGAGGAGGCCATGGAGGTGGACGAGGATTTCCTCCAGGCGCTGGAACATGCCATGCCACCGACGGGCGGGCTCGGTCTCGGCGTCGACCGGGTCGTCATGCTCATCACCGGCGGCAGCATCCGGGAATCGCTGGCGTTCCCGCTGGCGAAACCGTACGGATAGCCGAGACCCGAGGTATCCGCTCAGGTCAGGGTGCACGGGCCCGGTGCCGCCGCCACTCGGCGGCCGGATCCCACTGCGGTGCGGTTCGTCCCCAGGTGAGCGGGAAGGCGGCCAGTCCGATCAACAGCGCCGAGAAATGCCCGATCGCCGTGAAGTTGGGGTCGGTCACCAGCGGAACGGCGAACCACAGGAGGCTTGCGGCGAGGTACAGCCACCGCCACGGGCGCGCCACGTGATAGGTGAGGACCCCGACGATGCCGGCGAGGAAATAGCTGACGCCGATATCGCGGACGTCGATCATTCCTGGATCGGCGTGACCGCGATGAATGGCGAGGGCGAGTATGCCCTGGCTGATATAGGTGGCCCCGACGTGCGCGGTGAGACCCACGATCGCCCAGCGTAACGAGCCGAGCCACCGTTCGGCCGGGGCATGGAAGACGCAGAACAGCAGCAGGTACGGGAACCAGAAGTAGCCGGCGACCCACAGCAGACTGGCCACGAGAACATGCACCGGGTCGGATTCGAGATGACGGAGGTTGGTCGACCGTTCACCCAGGACTCGCTGTAGATCGTCGAGCGGCAGGAGATGCTGGATGATCGTGGTCACCAACAGCAGTGTCAGCCAGGCGAAGGTCCATGGCGCGCTGCGCACGTAATGCCACAGGTAGGCTGTGCCACGGTGCACGGCGTGGCCGGTCTCGGCGGTGTCGCTCATCGGCGGTCCTCCCGGTGGAAGTCCTTCGCCATGAGGGGCTGCGATCGCCCATTCGAGCGCCACCGGTTCCGCGAATCCACGTTCCCCGGCGCGGCCGGACGGCGGTACGGACCATTTGTCCAGCAGCCTTCGGGTACGACGTTACCCGCAGATCAGGCCCTTATCGTAGACAGCAGCGAAAGGTTTACGGCGGACATACGGCCGAGCGGGTGCCCGGGCGCGGCGCGCCGCATACTGGACGTTATGTCGTGGACCGGGCTCCTCGATGGGTTGCTCGACCTGCCGGTGACGACGACCGGAGCGGTCTTCGCGTTCGTCGTCGTCACAGCTGTGGGCCTGGCGACGCTGGTCACCCGGGTGCAGCGCCGCTGGCTGCTCGTCGGGCTCACCACGGTGGTGCTGGCGAGTGTGGCAGTGGTAGCGCTCGCCGCGGTGTTCGTCGAGAAGGTGTGGCGGCCTTTTCCCGACCGCCTGCCCGCGGTCGTCTACGTATGGTCGGTGGTCGCGGTTCTCGCGGTCGCGCTGCTCGCCGGCCGGTATGTGGTGCGGCGGCGAGATCGGTCGCGGCCGCTGGCCGCCGCCGGACTCCTCGGCGTGGCTGCGGCGGTGGTGCTCTGCGCTGCCGGCGGGATCAACGCGGTCTACGTCGCGTATCCGACGGTGCGTACCGTCCTCGGTATCAGCGACTTCCGCACGGTTCCGTTCGATGCCGCCCTGGGGCCCGGTCCGGAATCGGCAGCGGTTCCGCCGCTCGCGAGTTGGACGCCTCCCGCCGAGCTGCCGAAGTCCGGTGCGGTGACCAAAACCGCAATTCCCGGGGACGTCTCCCGGTTCTCCGCGCGTGAGGCGCGGATCTATCTTCCGCCCGCCTACTTCGCCACGCCACGACCCGACCTGCCGGTGCTCGTGCTCCTTGCGGGCCAACCCGGCGGTACCGACGACTGGTTGGTCGGGGGCAGGCTGACCGAGACCATGGATGCGTATGCGGCCGGGCACCGCGGGCTCGCGCCCATCGTCGTCCTCCCCGACGGTACCGGTGGCCAGTTGCGCAACCCGCTCTGCGTCGATTCGCGTCTCGGCAATGCCGCGACGTATCTGAGCGTCGACGTGCCGGCATGGGTGCGCACCCACCTACAGGTCGACCCGGATCCGCGGGCGTGGGCCGTAGGTGGTCTCTCCTCCGGCGGTACCTGTGCTCTGCAGCTGGCGACCACGCGGCCCGAGGTCTATCCCACCTTCCTGGACATGTCCGGGCAGGCCGAACCCGGCCTCGACGAGATCTTCGGCGGTGACGCGGCGGCCTTCGCCCGTAACGATCCCGCCGAGCTGCTGGCACACCACACCTATCCCGGCTCGGCCGGTGGGTTCGTGGTGGGTCTCCGGGACACCGAATATCGCGGTGCGGTGGAGCGGCTCGCCGCCGCGGCGCGGGACGCGGGCATGGACGTCCACCTCACCGAGGTGCCGGGTTCGCACAGCTTCACCGTATGGTCTGCCGGCCTCGAGAAGGAGATGCCGTGGCTCGGCCAGCGGCTCGGTCTCGACTCGTCGTGACGGCGACCGATGACGCGGCGTCGGTGTATACAACGGGCACACCGATAGGGCTCAGGCGGCCGACCCGCGCAGGGCCAGTTCGACCTGATGCTCGATCGTGCCCGGCCCGGGCACGAGCTGTGCGATACGGAAGAGGCCGAGCAACTGGTAGGCGATGTCGTCGGCCGTCACATCGGAGGCCGGCGTCCGGTCGACGGCGGATCGGTCGACGGCTTCGCGGCCCACACCTCGCAGATGGTCGAGGCATTCGGATGGGAACCAGTGCTTGTGCGGGTTGCCCGCCGAGCGGTATCGCTTCGGGGTGGTAGCGGATTTTCCCGAGGAATACCGGGGTGGGCGGGACCTCGCGCAGACGGGCTCGCGCGGCCGAGACCATCGCGGACATCTGTTCCCGAGTGATGGCCTCGGTGGGCCCGGCCAGGAGCGTTGTTATATGAAGCCACTCGGTCGGCGTCATCTGTAGCCCTGGGAAACAACCCAAAGCTCCTTGCGCCTCCGCGGCAGCGTCGCATACGTGCGGGTACCGCCTCATCAACAGCTGCCAGGAAACGATGCCGTGGCCCGGTGGGGGTTCGGCGTGTTTCGCCCACCGGTTTCCCATTTCCAGGGGAAGTCGGCTCCTTCGTTCCTCCGCGGGTCCGCGCCCGGCGATCGCGAAAAGGACTCGTGGCCAGCGTAGCGGCAGCGGCACGCGGACCTGGCCGAAGCCCACCGGACCCGGCGGCAAGGCGCTGCTGCCCCGCGGCGTCCGGAGGGGACGCCGCGAAATGGGGTAGACGGCCGCTTGTCGACCGCTTCGCTCGTGCGCTTACCGCGAACGGGACAATTCTCCGGCCAGTTCCAGTGTTCTCGCCTTTTCGGCGGCGTCGCCGACCGGGCTGACCAGCAGGTCGGTGGCGCCGGCGGCGGAGTAGGCGTGGACGGCGGCGGCGACGGTCTCCTCGTCTCCGGCGACGACGGTTTCCGCGACATTGCGCTGGCCCTGGCGATCGAGAAGCGTTCGGTAACTGGCGAAATCGGAAGCGAAGCCGAGCGCTCCGGCGATCTCGTCACGGACGGCGCCCGGTCTGCTCGTCACGCTCAGCATCACCGACGCGACGACGCGCGGGGCCTTTGCCACGGCGTCGATCCGGGGGCGGATGTGGTCGGCGATCGTCGCCGGTGTCGCCCACACCGTAATGGTGCCGTCGGCCAGTTCGCCCGCTATGCGGAGCATCACCGGGCCGAGTGCGGAGAGCAGCACCCGCGGTGGCTGCACGCCCGGCAGCCGAACGTGACCGGCACCGGAGAGTTCGATGCGTAGCGTGGTCAGGTACTCGCGGATGTGCTGGGCGGGCCGGTCGAAGGACATGCCGTAGATCCCCTCGACGAACGGCTTGTGGCTCGGTCCGACGCCGAGAGTGAACCGGTCTCCGACAGCTGAGGTGACCGTGAGCGCCTGCGGCCAGTGAGATCGGATGGCGGGGATAGGTCTGCACGACGGCCGTGCCCAGCTCGATTCCCGGCACGGCCGTCCCGGCGAGTGCCGCGACAATGAGCGGGTCCCACGCCAGAACCTGATTGAAGAACACGCTGCTCAGCCCATGGTCGGCGGCCGTTCGCACCTGCTCGATCCGGGTTTCGATATCACTCTGATCTCCGGCATACAGGCCGATCCGCATTGCCCCTCCAAGGTGAATTCTGGATTCCGCTCAGCGACGGTAGCATAAGCTGAATCAGAGATTCCGGTTGATGGGAGCGTGGAAGTGCGGGCAGACGCGCGGCGCAATCGTTCGGCGATCACCGGCGCCGCCCTGCGGCTGGCCGGCGAGCGCGGCGAGGCCGTGTCGATGGAGGACATCGCGCGGGCGGCGGGAGTCGGTGTCGGCACGCTGTACCGGCACTTCCCGGACCGGCGCGCCCTGCTGGAGGACATCGCGGTCGACACGTTGCGCGAACTGATCGAGGCCACGCGCGCGGAGGTCGGCCGGGCCCCGGCATGGGAGGCGCTGCTGCGGGTGGTGGAACTCTGTGTGACTCTGCCGCTGGCGCTGACCAAGTCACTGGTCACCGACGAACCCGGAGGCCCCGATCTACCCGAGCTGGAGGCAGAGGCCACCGCGCTGATCGCCGAGATCGCGGCCGCCGCGCAGCGCGAGGGCGATCTGCGCGCCGATGTACCGCCGACGGAGGTGGTCCGGGTGCTGAATGTGGCGGTGTGCCGCTGCGGTGCCCGAGTCGACGACCACCTGACCCGTGTCCTGCTGGACGGTCTGCGCGCACCGAAGAGCTAGGCGCCCCGGGCCCGCGCCAGAGCTGTCCGCACGGCGACCAGCGGGCTGGTCGCCGCGATGGCCGCGTCGATGGGGTTGTCGTCGGCGTCGAGGATCTTCCAGCCGCCGAGCGTGATCACCGGAGTGTCACCGCGGTGGTTGGCAAGAGCGAGTTCGGACAGGGTGCCCCAGGAGCCGCCGACGACGATGACCGCGTCGGCGGACCGGACCAGGATGGTATTACGCGCCTCTCCCATATTCGTGTACAAGACCGCGGAAAGGCCCTCGCAGATCCCGGACGGATCGGCATCGGGCCGGATCCCGATGACCAGTCCGTTCTCGGCCGAAGCCCCGTCCGCCACCGCGGCCATGACTCCGCGGCCGCCACCGCACAGCACGGTCGCCCCGGCTCGGGCCAGCAGTCTGCCGACTTCCCGAGCGTGGGCGGCATCGGTGTCGGTGCAATCGGTGGGCCCGCAGACGGCGATCTGGATCGGTGGCAACCTCGACTCCTGGGGTAGTGGCGGCGGCCGAGTGACTCGACCAGCGCAGTTTCGGTGGCGGGGCGTTCGGCGCAGGGCCGTGTTCGCGGGCTCGGCCGCTACGGGATCGGATCGGCCGGGGTGATCCATCCGGTGCACCGTCACGATCTTCTCCTCGGGTTCGTCACGGCCGATTCCGGCCGGGGTGATCGGTTCAGGCGCGCTGACGTTCGGCCCGCCGGCGGACCAGTTCCTCGACGGCGGTGGGCAGGGTGGTCTCGAAGTCGATGAGTTTCACCCAGGTCGGAGTGATGACGATTCGGACCATACCGTCATAGAGCGAGCGGACCTCGGCCTCCCATTCGACGCGCTGCTCGGGTGCCATCTCATAGCTGCCGTTCATCTGGAGAAACTCCTCCGGGATGCCGTCGACCACGTCCAGCTCCGCCCGGCCGCGGAGGAGCAGGATTTTCGGCGGATGCATCTCGGTGTCGATCGTCAGCGCGACCTCGGGGCGGTGGCGCAGGGAAGGCAGTTTCGGGGCGTTCTTCGTGGTGCAGACGACGATCTGCGAGCCGTTCCAGGTGAAACCGATGGGTATGGTGCGGGGCGTGCCGTCCTTGGCGACATAGGCCATGCGGAGCAGGTCACGGGCCAGGAGCTCCTGGCTGATCGGACGGCTCAGGATACCGGTGATCTCGTCGGGCTGCATGATGGTCGCTCCTTCGTCGGTGTTCGTCGAGGCCCGTTCGGCTGCTCGTATCCCTGGGACGGAGCCGCCCGAGCATTCTCGACATCCACGGCGCACGAATTTCCGGATCCGGCCGGGACGCCGCCGATCGATCCACCGGCAGAGTGATCCTGCCCGGTGGCCCATCCCGTGAACTGCCCGGTCCGCTGAGCGTTTGCGTACCACTCTTCCGGTGTGTGACGGCTCGCTCGGTCCCGAGTCGGTCGTGCGATCACCGACCCTGTGTGGGCCGCACGGTCGCCCTCGACGGCCGAACTCGATCACGTGGTTACGCGTATGAGAGTCGGGGCGGAGTTTCGTGCGATAGCTGCTCGGCTTGCCCAGGATTTTCGGCTGGTGGCCCAGCGCCGGCAAAGCGAAGGTCTCGGTGACGGACTGCGGAACGCGACTGTACAGATCACCCGGGCGGCGCCGAAGATCCGTTGGGGTACCGGCGATCCTCCGACACCGACGCGACACGGTCGGGATTCGAGACGCCATGCCGATCTGCCGACTCGCGACGGATTCATACATTTTCCGACCAATGAGGCCGGAACCGCGTACGGGGAGCGAGTTCTCGGTCCACTCCGGGACAGCCTCGATCCCGGGCAATGTTCAACTACACCGAGTTCTCGCTGCCGTACAACCGGCTGCGATACGACAATCCCGCTGCTCGCGTTGTCCTGCCGTGATGTCCGGGCGCGTACTGATCGATACCAGCCGTCGCACTGTCCGGCCGCGGAGTCCGCCACGCTCGAGTATGCGGTGGGCTTCGGCCGCTTTCCCGGACCGGCCGCGCGACTCGGTGGTGTCCTCGTCGTCGGCGAGGGCGGGGCCGGATGAAGCCCGTCTCGGCGGGGAGCGCCTCGGCGACGTGCAGGGTGAGAGTGCCGTTTTCGGCGTTGCGGCGCAGCGTGTCGAGGCGTTCGGTATCGGTGATGCCGTCGGTGACCATGACCGGGCGCACCCGGATCCCGCGTTCGGCAGGGTTACGGACCGATCCCGGTGAGGGAGAAGAACTCCTGGCGGGATCGGGCGTCCTCGCGCAGGGTGCCGAGCAGCGTGGAGGTGACGGTGGTGGTGCCGACGGCCTGCACTCCGCGCAGGGTCATACAGGTGTGCTCGGCCTCGATGACCACGCCGACGCCCTTGGGCTGGAGATGCCGGTCGAGCCAGTCGGCGACCTGTTTGGTCAGCCGTTCCTGGACCTGCGGCCGCCGGGAGAAGTGTTCGACGATCCGGGCCAGTTTCGACAGTCGAGAATGCGGTCACCGGGGAGATAGCCGACGTGCGCGACGCCGACGAACGGCAGCAGGTGATGTTCGCATACCGAGCGCAGCGGGATCCGGCGGGCCAGCACGAGTTCGTCGTAGCCCTCCTCGTTCGGGAAGGTGGTCAGATCGAAGGCGCGCGGGGTGAACAACTCGGCGTAGGCCCGGGCCATCCGTCCCGGTGTGGCCTGCAGATGTTCGCTGTCCAGGTGTACGCCGAGGGCGGTCAGAAAGGTGCGGGCGGCGTCCTCGGCGGCGGCCAGGTCGACTGCGCCGCTGTCGTGGACGACGCGTAGGGCGGGCTGGGACATGATCAGCTCTCCCCGACGCCGAGCGCGGTGAGCAGCACCAGTACGAGGGTGGCGACCGCGAAGACACCGTGCCCGCCGACGATCGCCACCGGGAAGTGCCGCTCGGGCGGCGTCTTGCCCACCAGTCCGGTGGTACGGGAACGGTAGACCGGCAGCCAGCGCGCCAGCATGACGAACCCGAGCGCCGCCACGGGAATCAGCAGTCCGAAGGCGACCCAGGCCAGCGCGTCGGTGTCGACGGCGAGATAGACGATCCACACCACCAGCCCGGCCACGGCGAGCAGGAAGTGCCCGAACACCACCGGAACAGGAAGATGGCTGGAATCCCGGTCACGCGCACCGCCCTTGGCGATCCACGTGCCCAGTAGGACGAAGCCGCCGACCGCGGTGAGCAGCCAGAGGATCAGAGCTGCGATGCCCATGATGACTCCTGCGGAGAGAAGGGACGAACAGTGAGTTCAGCGCCGGAAACCGCTGGCCTGGGTACGCTCGTCGGCAACCCGTACGCCGTAGTGGTAGGCGAGCTTGCCGCCGAGATACCCCGATACCGCCAGTACCGCGACGGCGGCGATCGACAGGGCCAGCGGGCCACCCGCGACGGCGCCGTCGGCCTCGGTGCCGGCGGCGCGCCACCAGAAATCGAGTGCGAACGCCACGGTGACCGCCACATTCAGGCTCATATGCACCAGGCCGGTCCGGAAGGCGGCCGTGCCGGACGGGATGGCGAACAGGTCGAGGAATCCGACCGTCGCCGCGGCGAGCGCGCCCAGCACCCCGATCGCGATCAGCCACTGCGCACCCCGGGTGAGGAATCCGGGGTCGTCGACCAGGTGCGAGCCGATATCGAAGACCACACTGGCCAGCCACGAGCCGATCGGCACGGTGACCAGGATCGGGTGGAACGGGTGCCCATACGGCCCGGCCAGCGCCGCGCTGACCGGGTGTTTGGCCTGCCGCCAGTCATCGGTCATGCCGACCTCCGCACCATCCGGAAGTAATTACACCAATAAGTTCATCCGGCGCGCCGGACGTCCGGTAACCCGTGACGAAGCCGCCGAACACGTCGGGATGTCCCGCAAACTCGCCGCGTTCCACCTCGACAAACTCGTCGGCACCGGGCTACTGCGAGCCCACTATGAACACGCCGGCGAGATCCGGCGCGTCGGACGGGCGCCGAAGGTGTACGAACCCGCGGATGTCGAAGTACGGGTCAGCATTCCCGAACGC
Organism: Nocardia sp. NPDC004568; assembly: GCF_040609955.1. Classification (NCBI taxonomy): domain Bacteria; kingdom Bacillati; phylum Actinomycetota; class Actinomycetes; order Mycobacteriales; family Nocardiaceae; genus Nocardia; species Nocardia sp. NPDC004568. The sequence goes on along the minus strand of NZ_JBEXLL010000007.1, from coordinate 35,881 downwards.
CGCCACGAGATCCTCGCCGAAATATTGATGCAGGCCGTCCTCACCGAGGCTACCGGGGAATCCGCGCGCGACGCCACCCTGCGCGTCGCGGGGGACCGAGGTACCGCCGCCGGTCGGGAGATCCGGGAACGGTTACGGCCGGGCCGGCTCGGGGCCGAACGCGCGATCACCATTCTGGCGGCACGCTCGGCGATCAGGGTTTCGAGCCCGCCCGGACCGCCCCGGCCTGTCTGCGGCTGCGCAATTGCCCTTTCCATCCGCTGGCGGCTCGGGCGCCCGAGCTGGTGTGCTCACTCAACCACGCATACCTCACCGGGCTGCTCGACGGACTGGAAGCCGACGCCGTCCACGCCGACCTCGCCCCCGCCGCGGGCGAATGCTGCGTCGAGATCAACGTCGGCCCCGAGTCCTGATCGGCCGCGGCGATCATTTCCCGCTCGGAGACGGACTGGTCGGCCGGGAATCGTGGCAGGGGTGGCGGCCGCGTGAGTCGATGAGATACCGGGTCGTCGGCATCACGCCCCCGGGGGAACAGAATCTCGGCCGATCCTGTTGAACCCCGTGTCGGCGTCCGGACAGCCCCGGGCCGCATCCCCTTCGTCGCTACGAGCGACCACTCGCCGAGAGGCGCTTGTGGGACGCCGACACCCCGACCGGACGCCGCCGGGCTTCGTGCCCGGCGGCGTTCCGCGTGTCACGGGTCGGCGCGGTGTGGTCGCCCGCGGGTCTCAGTAGGTACTCGGGGCGCACGGATTCGGTAGTGCCGAGAATGTGGCGAGGTCGCAGACGCCGCCGGTCAGCATCTGGAACGGCGTGAGAGCGAGCAGCACGATGATCCCGATGATATCGCCGCGCTGGACGGTCTCGACCGCCGACTGCGCGGCGGCCGACCCCGAGTCCACCATGGCGGAGCCGGTTCCGGCTTCGGCGGCGGCCACCGGGGCGGTGTTCGGGGCAGCCGGGGGCGCGGCTGTCGCGCCGGCCGCGGTGGCGATCAGTCCGACCGCCGCGATCGAGGTGGCGGCCAGGTGCAGGGGAGTGCGCATCATCGGTCTTCCTTCGGATGGTCGACGAACAGTGGTGGGCGGGTGCGGATCACGCGTGCGAAACGACGTCCTCGGCCGGCGGTGGCTTCGACGCGGTGCGCCTGTCGAGTCGGTCCATCGTCCCCAGCTCCTCATCGAGTCGGATCGGCCCCGCCCGGCATCGGAACCAGTCGAGAATTATTGATAACTTACCAGTGCCGTCCGTCGAATTGTCCTTGATCGAGCCGGACGCGACGATCTGCCGAAAGTGGGCATTTATCCACGAAGATTTTCGCCCAGCAGAGCCATGGTGTGTGAAATCGCGTGGCCGAGACGTGGAGGAAGCGAGTCGGTATGGGCTTGTATCTTGAGAATTCTGATAAACATTTTCGGGCTACGGGAGAGCGGACCGCTCAGCGGCACGGTCGCCGGCGTGGTGTGGCGTGAGCGGCTGCGCACCGCGGTCGAGCACGGCTCGGGCGTATTCGTCGTTCGCGGCCGGGGTCGGCTCCTCACGCGGACGCCGGCCGGTCGCTGCGCCGACCGGCGCCTTGTGGCACCGCTGTCGCTGGCCGGAACGCGCGCCGCGACCGGCCGGCGCGAATGACGCCGCAAGCCGACTCGCCCGCGCGCACCGGGGCGGAATCGCGCCGGGGAGTCGATAGCCTGTCGGAATGGCAGCGACCGAGGGCGGCGACGGCGATATTCCCGCGGAGCGTCATCGTCGGCCGGCCGGGGCCGGTGACACGACCGTCGAGGCCGTGGGCAAAGTGTCCGAGGCCTTGGAGATCGCCGAGCGGGCCCGAGGGCATCTGTACGCGTTCCACCAACTGACCGGCCGCGCCGACTTCGCCCTGGGCCGGGCGGTGGAGTTGTTACGCGACGCGGGCCACCACCACCTCGCCGATCGGCTCACCGAAGGCCTGATAGGCCGCAACGTCCTGGCGGGCCGGTGGACTTTCCAGATCGTCGAGGAGTACGACGACGGCTACTACGGCCTGTTCCGCGATCTCGAACGCGAGGTCCGGGACGAATTGCTCCAGGGCCGGCGTCACGTCTACGAGGCGGAGATGAAGGAAGCGCGTCGCACCCACGGCCGACCAGGGCACGAGGCGCGGCCGCCGGAGGAATTCTGAGCCGGACCCGACCGCGGTGTCCACGGTGAGTATCCGATCCGCCGCCGCACACCGCGGCGGGTGGTAGATTCGTCATCTGCTCGTCCCGCCCGCTTCTGACGCGGGCTGCGTTTTCTCACGGCCGAGCCAGGATTCACGATCGCCACTGGCGATCACCCGGCGCCCGTTTCTTCCGGCGAACCGATTCCGAACCACCACGAACACATCGGTCTGTTCCGCGCGCCGGACGGACCGTGGAAGGACGACCTTCGATGACTATTCCGACCCGTACCATCGGCACCGAACGAGAACTGCTCGAGACCATGCTCGACCAGGCGCGCGCAGATCTCGTCGACACGGTGCGCGGACTGTCCGAAACCGACGCCAGGCGTCGGCTCGTACGGTCGCTCACCACCCCGATAACCCTGATCAAACACGCCGCGTACGCGGAACGAATGTGGTTCCAGCGCACGCTGGGGCGGCTCGCCGACGCCGATTGCGACGGTCCGCTGTGGGCGCACGGTGGTTTCCGGGTGGGCGAGGAGGAGACCGTGGCCGAGGTGATCGCGGAATTCGAACGCGCGAGTGCTCGCGCGAGGTCTGTCGCAGCGGGGATTCCGCTGGACGAGACGCGCGAGCACCCGCGTGTGGGAGTTGTCAGCCTGCGCTGGATCTACCTGGCCATGACCGCCGAGTTCGCCCGGCATGCCGGCCACGGTGACATCCTGCGCGAGCAGATCGCGGCCGAGAGCGGTGCTTCGGCGGATCCACCGGCACAGCTCAGTCGACGGTGACGTCCACGGTGACGGGAATGTTGCCGCGGGTGGCGTTGGAGTAGGGACATACCGCGTGCGCGGCCGCGACGAGGGACTCCGCACTGTCCTGCTCGATACCGCTCATTTCCACGTGCAGTGCGGCGGAGAGGCCGAAACCGCCCTGCTCCGTGCGGTGCACACCGACCTCGGCGACAACGGCCGAATCACTGAAAGTGATCTTCTGCCCGGCGGCGACGGCCTTCAATGCCGAGTGGAAGCAGGCGGCCCAGCCGGCGGCGAAGAGCTGTTCGGGGTTCGTCGCCCCACCCGGCCCACCCATTTCACGGGGGATGGCGAGGGTGACGTCGATCAGGCCGTCGTTGCTGGCCGCGCGTCCTCCGGCGCGGCCGTCTCCGGTCGAGGTGGCGATGGCGGTGTAGACGGGTTCGGACATGGTGTTCTCCTTCGATGGTGCGTGGTTCCTACTGCGGGTGGATCGGTGGTGATTCGGCGGTCACGCCCGGCGGCGCAACCGGATCCGGTTGCGGGCCGTGGCGGTCGGGGTGGTGGGCCGGATGCCGTCCGGCGGAGTTTCCGGGAGGCGGCGGTCCGGCGGGAGTGGAACGGTCCGACCGGGCGGGTACGGCGCGCGCCGCCGCGGCCGACCGGCTCGGGCACCTCAGCTCGTCCGTGCGCGGAGGTGGAGACGGACCGCCGAGATCAGGAAGAAGATGCCGCCGAGCGTGGCATACCCGGCGAGGGGGGTGAGTGACGCGTTCGATGCGCCGGCCCCCGCGAAAAAGCTCGCGCCGGCGAGGGTGGAGATGCCGCCGCTCAGGATCACCGCCCACTGGCCGCCGAGCCGGTAGCGCAGGATCGCGACGATCAACTGCACAATGCCCGCGGTGATCGCCCAGACGCCCCACACCCGCAGGACGTCGGGAATACCGGAGGTGACCGCCGCGGCCAGGCCGAGGGCGGTGAGCAGGCTCAGTGCCATGTTGACGTACAGCGGTGCCCGCGGCCGGGCGGCGCCCGAGGTGCGGAAGTCGATCACCGCGGCGGCCGTATCGAACAGTGGGTAGAGCACCAGCAGGGCGATACCGGCCGGGGTGAGCGTCCCGGCGGCCGGCAACATCAGAACCGCCCAGACGAGGGCGAAGCCGAAGCGGGCGTAGTAGAGGTTGCGCAATCCCTCGGCGCTGCCGGCCGTATCGGCGACGGAGCCGGGCACGCCGGTCTCGATGGAACTGGACATCAGACTCTCTTTCGATGATCGCTGGGGCCGAGGTGGGGTCCCGGTGGGAGAAAGAACGATCGGTATACCGGGAGTCTGGTGGTTGTCCGGTCATCTTGTCAAGACCGATCGTTCTTTCTGCTACGCTGGCAGCGCAAAGCTGTGGGAGAGGAGAAGTCGGATGTCGGAAGCGCGCGCGCGACTGCTCGACACCGCGAGTGGGCTGTTCTACTCCGAAGGGCTTCATTCCGTCGGCGTCGAGCGCATCATCGCGGCCGCCCAGGTGACGCGGGCGACCATGTACCGGCATTTCCCCGGCAAGGACGACCTCGTCGTCGCCTACCTGGCACAGGCCGACGACATGATCCGTGCCCGGGTCGATGCCGCGCGCCGCGCGAATCCGGCCGCCGTCGACGCCGTCCGAGCCGTCGGGCGGGCCATCGCCGACAGCATCCGGTCACCCGGGTTCCGCGGGTGCGCCTTTCTCAACGCGGCGGCCGAGTACCCCGACCCCGACCACCCGGTCCACCGCACCGTTCTCGCGCACCGGCAGTGGTTCCTGGGCACGGTCACCGAAATCCTCGCCGCGGTCGGCGATTCCGACCCGGCGCCCGCCGCCCGGCATTTCGTGATGCTGCGCGACGGCGCGATGGCGGCCGGTTGCCTCTCCGACCCCGACCCGATCTGCGAGACGTTTCTGCTCGGAGTCGAGGATCTCCTGGAGTCCCGCCTCAGAACTCGACGCTGAGGTTCTCGCTGACCGGCCGGGCCTGACAGGCCAGGATGTACCCTGCCGCGATCCTCCTCCCCGTCGAGGATCGAGGCATCGCCCATCTCGACCTGTCCCTCGGTCAGAACGCAGGCGCACGAACCGCATTCGCCCTCGCGGCGCGAGTACGGCACTCGCAGGCCCGCGGCCAGCAGTACGTCCAGCGTGAGGAACTGGCCGGGTGCGTAGTCGAACTCGGCACGGTGATCGGCCGGGATCTCGAGCACCAGTGACCGCGCGTCGGCGGTTTCCTCCACGCCCCGGGAGACGGTCACCACGACCGAGCGGATGGGGGTCGCGGACATCGTCGGCCTCACGCCCGAGTCGGCGGGCGCCCCACTGGCCGCGGTACCGGCGGCACGGCCCTCAGACCTGTCCCGAGGTCGGCCGCTGTCCCTTGCTCACGTCGGTGGTCATGCCGGGGAGGCTGCCAGGCCGCGCCGCGCCGCACAGCCGGGCTCCCGGCGAGTAGAACGCGGACCGATACGACGCCGGCTTCCATTGAGCGAAACACGGGAGGGGAATCCCGGCCGAGCGGCCATACGCTCGCAGCGTCGAGGCAGCCGGGCGCCGGCCCACACAACGAAACGGAGGTGGACGGGATGTCCATCGAGTCGATGTCGCAGGCCGAGATGCGCAACGCACTGGGCCAGTTCGCCAGCGGGGTCACCGTGGTGACGGGAATGGACGGCGCGGACCCGGTCGGATTCGCCTGCCAGTCGTTCGCGTCGGTCTCGCTCGACCCGCCGCTGGTCCTCTTCTGTGCCGATCACCGCGGTAGATCCTGGCCGCGGATCCGCGCGTCCCGGCGCTTCACCATCAATGTGCTGCACGAGGACCAGACCGATCTCTGCTCCCGGTTCGGATCACGCGACGGTCGTAAGTTCGACGAACTCGACTGGGAGATCTCGAAGTGGGCGACGCCGGCGCTGCCCGGCGTACTGATGCGGGTCCACGCCGAGACCCATGAGACGCACCCGGCCGGCGACCACGATGTGGTGATCGGCCGGGTGCTCGACCTGGAATCCCTGGCCGGGGAGCGCCCGCTGATCTTCTTCCGCGGCGCGTTCGGCATCGATACACCCGCAACCCTGCTCAGTGCCTGAAAGTGGAGGTCTTCCCGTCCATGTCGTATTCTCTCCCGCCGGGTCTGTCGGCGGCCGACGCCGCACTGGCGACCGCCGAGATCGAGCGTGTTTTCGCGGCCCGCCTGCGGTGTATGGACACCAGACAGTGGCATAGGTACGCCGCCCTGCACACCGAAGACGTGGTCAGTGAGACGTGGGGTGGACTCCCCGGCGACACACAGCCTCGCACCGGCGACACCGCGAACCGTGTGGTCGGCAACCAGTTGCTGGCCGATACGATCCGCCGGCTGCTCGACGGCCCGGTCCGGGTGACCACCGTGCACCACGGACACACTCCCGAGATCGAGCTGACCTCGGCCACCACCGCCCGCGGGATCTGGGCGATGGAGGATCTGCTCTGGTGGTCCGACGGTGACGAAGAACTGCACCTGCACGGATACGGCCACTACCACGAGGAGTATCGCCGGGTGGACGGCCGCTGGCTGATCAGCTACCGCACACTCACCCGGCTGCGCGTCGACGCCCCGGCGGACTTCTTCCGATTCACGAAGGCGCTGTGACCACGATGGCCGATCATCACGCCGAGCTGTTCCGGCCGCTGACCGTCCGCTCCCTGGAGCTGCCGAATCGGATCGTCATGTCCGCGATGACCCGGTCGGCGTCGCCGGGCGGAGTCCCCGGACCCGATGTGGCCGGCTACTACCGGCGCCGGGCCGCCGGCGGTACCGGTCTGCTCGTCACCGAAGGGGTCGCCATCGACCACCCGGCCGCGGTCGACAACCCGCGGGTGCCCCGCATGCACGGTGAGGATGTCCTGGCCGGGTGGCGGACCGTCCTCGACGAGGTGCACGGCGCGGGTGGCCGGATCGTGCCGCAGCTGTGGCATGTGGGACCGCTGTGGGGCGCGATGAGCGCGGTCGACCCGGCGATCAGGCCGATGCGACCCTCCGGCCGGTGGGGCACGCCGGGTGTGACGTCCTATTCCGGCGAGTACATCGCGCGGGCGGCACGCCCTGTCGCGCCGATGACCGAACAGGATATCGCCGATATCCGCGCGGCCTATGTGCGCGCCGCGGTCGCCGCCGCCGAACTCGGGTTCGACGGTATCGCCCTGCACGGCGGTCACGGTTACCTGCTGGATTCGTTCCTGTGGCACGACACCAACACCCGCGAGGACCGGTGGGGCGGCGACGCGGTGGCGCGCAGCCGGTTTCCCGCGGAGGTGGTCCGGGACATCCGGGCCGCGGTCGGCGACGCGCTGCCCATCTTCTTCCGCTTCTCCCAGCACAAGCAGCAGGATTACCGGGCCCGCATCGCCGGGACCCCGGACGAACTACAGGCGATCCTCGGCCCGCTCGCCGATGCCGGGGTCGATGTCTTCGACGCCAGTATCCGTCGTTTCGACGCTCCGGCGTTCGAGGGCAGCGATCTGTCGCTGGCGGGCTGGGCCAAGAAGCTCACCGGCGCGTACGCCATGGCGGTGGGAAGCGTCGGTCTCGGAAAATCGCTGCGCGACAGCCGTGCCGAGGGAGCCGCGGAGGTCGTCGACAATATCGGCGAGGTGGCGCGCCGCCTCGAGGCCGGCGAGTTCGACCTGATCGCGATCGGGCGCCTGCACCTCGCCGACCCGGCTCTGGCGACGACACTGCGTACCGGAGCGCCGCTGACGCCATTCGACCGTGTTGTCCACGAGGGACGTCTGCACTGATCGCCGTGCGCCGCGCGGATCCGGCGATCGGCAGCGGCTCGCCGGATCAGCGGTCGGCGCGACCGAGCAGTTCCCGGGCGGCCGCACTACCGTCGAGCAGCCGGGCCGTCCGTCGCCGGATGAGCCATGCTCCGTCGATCCGGGCCAGTTCGAATCGGTTGGCGGTCACCCGCCACACCCGGAACGAATCGTCGTCGGTACGGCGCAGCAACAGCGAATGGCACGTCGCCACCGCGGTATCGCCGTCGATCCGGATATGGACCGGATCCAGTAGATGCCCGCACCCCTCGTGGATGTAGTCCTGATGCGGCGGGGTGCGCACCATCTCGGTGATGGCGTCGCGGCCCTCCATCACGCGAATATCGATGTCGTATACGGCGTCCTCGGCCCACAACCGACCGACGGCGTCGGCGTCACCGGCATCGACGGCGGGACCGTAGGCCGTGAGCAACTCGTGGACGGCGGCTTTGTCCTCGAGGATCCGCACCCGCTCGAGCAACGAAGCCACCAGGTCGGTGGTGTCGGTCATCTCGCTCCTTCCCGGAAGTTCGCGGCACCCGTACCGGCGGTGCCGCCCGATTCGTTCTACCGGTAGCGGGCGCCGCGAACCCCGGGGCTTTCCGTTCAACGGAAACGCGGCTGTGCCCGGACGTAGGCGCTGCGAGTGTTTGTCACGCCACGCCCGCAGCGGGCGCGGGTCTGCCGTTCCGACGCGGAACATCACCGGTTCCCGGCCCCGCACGGGGCCGAATCCCAGGAAGAGTCACACCATGGGCCAGGTATTGGACAGCATCATCCAGCACGCGGAGGAGATCCGCGCCGCAGCCCCGGAAGGCGAGTCGCTCATGCGGCTTCCCGATACGACCGCGAAGCACCTGCGTGATTCCGGCATTGTGCGCATGTTCCAGCCGCGGGAATTCGGCGGCCTCGAATGTCACCCCCGCGAGGCCGCCGAAACCGTCATGGCGCTCGCGGCGCTCGACGGCGCGGCGGGCTGGGTCGCCGGAATCGTCGGCGTTCATCCGTGGGAACTGGCGTTCTTCGATCCCCGGGCACAGGAGGACATCTGGGGCCCGGACAACGATATGTGGATGGCGTCGCCGTATGCACCGATGGGAGTCGCGGTCCCGGTCGAGGGCGGCTACATCCTGAACGGCCGCTGGTCGTTCTCGTCCGGTACCGATCACTGCGGGTGGGTCATGATCGGTGCCGCCGTCGGCGACAAGGCCGGGAACCGCACCGACCGGGTCCTGCACGTGGTGCTCCCGCGCGCGGACTCCCGGATCGACCACGACAGCTGGAACGTGATCGGTCTGCGGGGGACCGGTTCGAAGGATTTGATCGTGACGGACGCGTTCCTGCCCGAGTACCGCACGCTCGACGCGGAGATCGTGCTCGGCGGTAACGGCTGGCGGCATGCGGGCCGCGACGAGACGCTGTACCGCTTCCCGTTCTCGTGCCTGTTCCCCCTGGGTATCACCTCATCGCTGATCGGGATGACCGAGGGCGCGCTGGCCTGCTATATCGCGGCGCAGAAGCAGCGCGTCCAGGTCACCGGCGTTCCCATCAAGGAAGATCCCTACGTCCTGTTCGCCCTCAGCGAGGCGGCGTCGGAGATTTCCGCGGCCCGTACCGCGCTGCTCGAGACGGTCGACCGGTTCTGGGACAAAACCGATCGCGGCGAGGAGGTCGGATTCGAGGAGCGCGCGAGCGGCCGGCGCACCCAGATCTCGGCGGCGTGGCGCGCAGTACGGGCGATGGACGAGGTGTTCGCCCGGGCCGGTGGCGCGGCGGTGCATCTGCGGACGCCGATGCAGCGGTTCTGGCGCGACGCCCACGTCGGCCTGACGCACGCCATCCATGTACCCGGCACGACCTACCATTCGGCCGCACTCGCGCAGCTCGGCGGCGACCCGCAGGGCCCGTACCGGGCGATGATCTGACGCCCTGTCGCGTTTCGAGGAGCAAACAAATGACAGAACTACGAGGTCTCGGCTACCTCAGGATCCGCACCCGGGACGTCGTGCGCTGGCGCGAGCTGCTCATCGACGGCCTCGGTATGGCCGTCGGTTCCGGGCCCGACCCGGATGCGCTGTACGCCCGCGTGGACGAACGCCGTGCCCGCATCGCCGTCCTTCCTGGTGATTCCGATCGCGCACTGGCTGTTGGGTGGGAGGTACGGGACGAGTTCGCGCTCGAACGGGTCCGCGAGGCGGTGGAGAAGTCCGGGCGGACCGTCGAGGTGCTGTCGCGGCAGGAGAGCTCGTATCTGGATGTGGAGCGGGCGATCGCGTTCGACGACCCCGGCGGCACCCGCCTCGAGGTGTTTTTCGGGCCGGTTCTCGACCACAGCCCGCTGGTGACCCCGTTCGCCGGGCGATGGGTGACCGGTGCGCACGGTCTCGGTCATGTGGTGCTGCCGACCGCGAAGTTCGCCGAATCGTACGAGTTCTACACCGAGGTGCTGGGCTTCCTGCCGCGTGGCTCGATCCGGCTCGACGAAGAGGGGCTGAGCCGGGTGCGATTCCTCGGTATCAACCAGCGCCATCACAGCCTGGCGCTGTGCCCGGCGCCGCCGACGGAGGAACCCGGCCTGGTCCACCTGATGACCGAGGTCGACAGTCTCGACGCCGTCGGCCGGGCGCTGGATCGGGTCGGCCGGCAGAAGTTCTCCATCTCCTCGACGCTGGGCCGGCACACCAATGACAAGATGATCTCCTTCTACGTCCGTGCTCCCGGCGGCTGGGACCTCGAGTTCGGCACTGAGGGCATGCTCGTGGATGAGCGCCACTACACGTCCGAGGAGATCACCGCCGACGCGTATTGGGGCCACGACCAGTCGGGTTCCGAGCCGTTGAAGGCCTTCGTCCCGCCCGCCGGCTGACCTCTGGTACACCCGCGACCGTAGAGCACCGCGACATCTGTCGCGGTGCTCTACGTGTTCCCGAAACCGCTTCCCCCTTCCGGCCCCTCCGACGCTGGAGTAGTATCCAAGTCATTGATTGTCCGATCAATCAATGACCCTTCGCTTCGGAGTCTCCGTGCCCACTACAAACGACAACCACCCGCAGACCGTGATGGGTCGGGTGCTGCTGCTTCTCGAACCGTTTCGTGAATCCGCCGGTCTCACGTTGACCGAACTCGCCGCGCGCACCGGTCTGCCCAGATCGTCGGCCCACCGGATGCTGCTGCAGCTCGTGGGGGTCGGCTGGTTGCGTCGCCACGGCGCGACCTATCACCTCGGTCCGAAGATGGTGGAACTCGGCTCTCTCGCGCAGAACTACGACCGGGTCCACCGAGCTGCCGTCGCGGCCATGTATCAGCTGCACAGACGGACCGGTTCGGCCGTACACCTGGCAGTCCTCGAGGGCGATGAACTGCTCTACCTCGAGAAGATCGGTGGGAGATGGGCCGCGGCCGTGCTGCCCACCCACGCCGGTCAACGCCGTTCCGCGCGGGAAACCACCGACGGGGCCGCGCTCCTGGCCTGCCGGGACGGCGGCGCGCCGGCCGTCCGGGAGCACGTCGCCGGGCAGGACCGGGGCGAGCCGGTGCACTGCGTCGCCGTCGCCTTCAACGCCGGGCACGGTGAGATCGCCGCGCTCTCGCTGACCGGGCCCGCGGGGCGGATGCCGGAGAGTGCTGTTCGTGACCTGGTCGCGGCGGCCGGACTGGTGGCCGCGCGGCTCGGCGCCCCGTCCGGCCTGCTCGCCGCGGGAGGTCCGAGTGCGTAACGGTGACGACTTCTCGCCGGCTGTCATCGACCGTGTCGCGGGTCTGCTCGACGAGTTCCGCGACGGCAGCGAACTCACCCTGTCGCAGCTGTCGTGCCGGACCGGGCTACCGCGATCGTCCGCCCACCGGTTGCTCTCCCGGCTGGTCGAATCCGGCTGGGTCAGCAGGAACGGTCAGGTCTACTCGCTGAGTCGCGCGATGTTCGAATGGGGCGCGCTCGCTCAGCGGCACGACACCCTGCACCGGGCCGCGCGCCCGGTGCTGCACGAACTGCACGCGGCGAGCGGGTTGATCGTGCACCTGGCGGTTCTCGACGGTAGCGACGTGCACTACCTCGACAAGGTCGGTCGTGGGCCACTCGTCGTGCCCTCCCGGATCGGCGGCCGGCAACCGGCATTACGAACCGCCCTGGGCAAGGCGCTCATCGCCCATTCGGGAGCCGATCCGGGCCGCGCCCGCCCGCCCGGGGCGCCGCTGCCGCGGGCGGGAGACCACGCCCGGCTCCGTCACGAAATCGCGCATATCCGCCGGCAGCATGTGGCGTACGAACGCGACGAAGCGGTTCCGGGTATCGCCTGCGTGGCCGCGCCGATCGGTAACGGCCGGACCTGCGTCGGCGCCGTTTCGGTGACCGGCCCGGTCGCGGGGGTGGACCCCGTGGCCCTGGCGCGGCCGGTCCGGTCCGCGGCGCACGCCATCCGGCAGGTCCTCGACGACTGCGGATCGCCGTCGCGGGCGGGCGGGTCGGAGCACGTGGGCATCGTCAGCCAACGAGCGCTTGCCCCCCGTCGACCGCAAGCGTATGACCGGTGATGTAGCGCGCGGCAGCGCTGCACAGGAAGACCACCGCGGGGCCGATATCGGTCTCGGGGTCACCCAGAGTCACCCCAGCGGCACCGTGCGCAGATACTGGGCGGCAGCATCGGGTTCGTGCCGCGCCCACTGCTCCATGGCGCGGGAATTCGCCAGCGGAGGATCGCATTCACCCGGATCCCGTCGCCGGCCCACTCGCAGGCCGGGGTACGTGTCAGTACTCGGACCGCTTCCCCGGCGGCCGCGTAGGCTCCGGTCCCGGACGGATCCCACCGGATACCCGCCGCGGAGCCCAGATCGACGATCGACCCGCCGCCGGTCAGGTGCCGATGGCATGCCCGCATCATTCGCCAGGTCGCGGTCGGGCCAGATTCCATACCCGCCCGATAGGTTTCTTCATCGATCTCCAGAAGCGTTCCGGGCGCCGGTGTCTGGGCGTTGTTCACCAGGAGGGTGAGCCCGCCGACTCGCCGGTGATCGCGGAGATCAGCGGGTCGATCGCGTGGCGGTCGGTCACATCGCAGACGAAGGGCGCCGCCCTGCCCCGCGGGCCATGATCTCTTCGGCCACGGCCGTGAGCGTCGCGGCCGTCCGGCCGACCAGGGCGACCTGGGCCCCGGCCGCCGCCAACGTGAGCGCGATACCCCGTCCGATCCCCTGCCCGGCCCCGGTGACCACGGCGATCTCGCCGGCCAGGGCTGCCGCGGGAACGGGTCGATCGAGCGGGGAAGCAGGCATGATCCCTCCCGGGTGAGGGGCAGTGGCAAGCCCATTGACCGATTGATCAATGGGTATGGCAGAATCGGCGCGGTGGGCCGGCCACACCGAATCCGACAGGGGGACGACCGTGGATCCGCAGGAGCGCAGAAGGCTCATTCTCGACCGGTCGGCCGAGATATTCGCTCGTAAGGGAGTGTCCGCGACCACGATCCGGGAGATCGGCGACGCGGTCGGGGTGTACTCGGGTGCGCTCTACCACTACTTCCCGTCCAAGGAAGCGATTGTCACCGAGCTGATCCGCGAGTACATCGAGGATCTGTCGGCGCGCTGCGCAGAGGTGCTCGCGCGGAACCTACCGCCGGTCCGACGGCTGGAAGCGCTCGCCGAAATCGCGCTGGCGACCGGCGAGCAGTATCACGGCGCGACCTCGATCTGGCGTCGCGAAGGCGAGTACATGCGGGCGCGCGTCGTCGAGGCCGATATGGCGGCGACCGCCGATGCCATGGAGAACGCGTGGCGCGAGGCCATCCGGGACGGTGTGGCGGCCGGTGACCTCCGCGCCGATATCGACCCCGAGGCCTTCCGCGAACTTCTCTACGACGCGGTCTGGCACGCCGCACGCTGGTTCCGGCCGGACCCCGAGCACACGCTGACCGACCTCGCCGGGACCATGATCTCGGTATTCGTCGACGGGATGCGGCCTCGCAACGGCTGAACCCGCCCACCCCGGACGGGACGGGCGGGTGCCGGCATCACTGCGTCGAGGACGAGAGGTTGTCGGCGACTTCCCGGTGCCACGATTCGAGCGCGCGGCCGGTATCGACCTCGAACTCGAAACGCTGTGTCATCTCCGGGGTGACCTCGTCGAGGTCGACGTAGAACTGACTGTACCAGCGGCGGAGCTGGTACACGGGACCGTCCTCTTCGGTGAGGAGCGGGTTTTCGATCCGCGTTTTGTGCTTCCAGATCTCGATATCCTGCTGGAACTGTTCTTCGAGACCGTCGGTGAACAGGGTCGCCATCTCCGCGGTCTGCTCGTCGGTCATCCCGTCGATCTTCTTGACGATCGTGCCGAACTGGAGGACGAACGAGTTCGAGGTGACCGGGTAGTGGCAGTTGATAAGCTTGGACTCGACGGTGGTGCCGTCGGCGACGGTGTAGATCGTGTCCAGCATGAACGACGGCCCGTAATAGAAGGCATCGGAGATGGTCTGCGCTTCGGGAAGATCCATCTGCACACCGGTTTTGATGTCGTCGCGACCGTACGAGCGCATATGCTGCCCGGCGATATGGCCGGCGAAGACATTCTTGAAATACTCCGGCATCTGGTAGTGCACGTAGAAGAAGTGGGCCATATCGACGACGTTGTCGACGATCTCGCGGCAGTGCGATCCCTCGACCCGGATCGATGTCCAGGTCCAATCGCTCCACTGCCCGTCCGCGTAGCCCTCGATCTCGGGGATCGCCAGCTCCGGTGTCGGCTCGGAGCCCTGGGGGCAGTGCCAGACCAGCAGCACGCCGTTGCGCTCCATCGTGATCCAGGTCCGCGTGCGGGCCAGTTTGGGGGTGCGGCGCGCGTAGGGAACCGACTCACACCGTCCCTGGCCATTCCACCGCCAGTCGTGGAACGGGCAGGCGATGGTATCGCCCTTGATCTCGCCCCGGGCCAGGTTGCCGCCCATATGCCGGCAGAAGGCGTCGAGTACGTGGAGTTCGCCGGCGGAATCGGCGAACACGACGAGTTCGGTGCCGAAGGCCCGCACCTGGTGCGGCCTACCGTCCCGGAAGTTCTTCGCCAAACCGATGCAGTGCCAGCCACGTGCGAAACGGGCCGGGTTGTTTCCGGCTTCGATGGTGCGGATCTCGATCCGCTCTTGCTCGACAGTCATGGGCTTTCCAATGGGTAGGTGAATCGAACGGCCGGAGACGGATCTCCGGTCATCGGGGGGCGGCGTGTGGCGCCGCGAGGGGCGCGACGACCGGTTCGGACCGCGTGGTCATCGCGACCTCGCCGTGCGCCACGGCGTCGTCGATCGTGCGGTCCAGCGACGTGCAGCGCGGCAGGTAGTCACCGTGGCCGGCGGCCATTTCCCGGCAGGCACGGGACGCGTCGGCGGTCCATTGGACGCTCGTGTGCGCGGGGCTGTACTTCGCGACGGATACGCGAGCCGCACAGGAACGGCAGGCGAGTGGCTGCAATTTCCGGCTCCTTACCTCGGTTGAACCGAGACTAGAAACCGCGATGTGGCGGGGACCACAGGAATTCAGCCCAGCGGAACTTCTGCGCGGCCCACATCGAATGGTCATGTGATCGAAACCCGCGGGCTTCGGCCGGGGCGGTGTACCGGGGTCGCGTCGGCGTCACCCCGCGGTGGTCGCTGTGGGCCCGGTGACTACGAGGGCGCCGCCGTGTGAATCGGAACCGAGCAGGACAATCGTGGGCAGGGCGCGGCCCGCCGTGCCGGTGACGCCAGGGGCCGTGCGGATTTCGCGGACCGGCTCGAGCGCACCGGGCGGCCACGCCGCGCTGTTCCGGGGCCGGGCCGGGCCGCGCTGGTCCGTTGGGGGGCCGTGCCGGCCGGTCTACCGCTCAGGTGGGTGACGGCGTGCCCGGACGCCGGACGAGGTGTCCGCCACGAGGCTGTGGTACAGGCGCCGCAGGTCCAGTGTGTCGGCCGGCTCTGCCTGGGTGCGCTCGGTGCGGTCGACCTGGCGGTGCAGGGCTTCCATTTTCTCGTCCAGCTGGGTGGCGACCTCGGCGGCCTGGGCGAGGTCGCTGCGCAGATTCGGCGGTACCTCGCCGCGGTATTTGTAATAGATCTTGTGTTCGAGGCTGGCCCAGAAGTCCATCGCGATGGTGCGGATCTGGATTTCGACCGGAATGTGCTCGGTGCCGTGGGAACGGAAGACCGGGATCGACACGATCAGGTGCAGGCTCTGGTAGCCGTTCGGTTTGCGATGGGTGATGTAGTCGCGTTCCTCCAGGACCGTGATGTCCTCCTGGCCGGCGAGCATATCTCTGATCACGGTGATATCGGAGATGAAGCTGCACACGACGCGGACTCCGGCGATATCGAGGATGTTGTCCCGGATGGACGCCAGGGTCATCGGGTACTTCTTGCGCTGGACCTTCTCCATGACGCTCTCGGGGGTTTTCAGTCGCGACCCGACATGTTCGATGGGGTTGTACTCATGGGCGCTGTTGAAATCCTCGCGCAAGATATTGATCTTGGTGGTGATCTCGTCGATCGCGAATTTGTAGCCGAGCATGAAGTCGAGGAACTGTTCGCGGAGCACGCGCACGTCGTCGACACCGATCGGTGGCACACCAGGGGAGTCGGGGTCGGCGGACGAGCTCGGCTGCCAAGGTCTCATTGGCTCCATTGTGCCGTGGCCTGCGGTTTCGCCGCCACGCCGGGTGAGGCACGCCACGACCGGTGCGGCACTCGATCGATCCGGTGGTGCCGCGGAGGGTATCCGGAAAACGAAGTGTTCGGCCGGGACCGCCGGTAACGGTTTCATAAATGCCGTGGTGGGAATGCAAGAGAGATGACAGCGATCCGAAACCGGCCGTCCCGGGTCGTCGGTGTCGAACGGGGAACCGCGGTCCTGGCCGTGTTCACCTGCCTGGTGTTCTCTATCGGAATCACCGTTCTCGCCGGCTCGGTCATCACCGCTGTCACCGTGACGGCGGCACTGGCCGTAGGGATATGGCTGACCTCGAAAATACTTCCCCGCCAATGATCTGTCCCGCTGCCGGCCCGCGCCGGGAGCCGATACCGCGCCGGGCACCGCGTATTCGGCTCCTGGCTGTCAGACGGGCGCCGGGGCGGTGGTGAGGGCGTCGGCCCGCCCCTTGCGGCGGGCCCACAGCGCCCGGGCGAGCGCCGATCCGGCGACCCGCGCCCGACGAGCACGCCCGACGGTGGCGCGTTCGGAGAATATCGCGAAGTCACATCGCTCGATCCGGTCCAGGATCTCGCCGTAGAGTACGGCGGCGGTGGCCACGCAGGGGCGCGAGATCGGATGCAGCAGTGCGATACCCGGTTCGGCGCGGGCGTACCACCGGCGGGCGACGGCGTGCTGAGCGGCCAGGGCGGCCCGGACCCGGGTATCGGTGCGCCGGTGCTCGCGGCACCAGCGCAGCAGGTCCCGGTCGACGCGGAAGGCGGCCAGTTCATCGGCCGGCAGGTATACCCGGCCGCGGTCGAGGTCTTCGGCGACATCGCGCAGGAAGTTGGTGAGCTGGAACGCTTTACCCAGCGCGGCGGCATACGGGGCGGCCTCGGGCTGCGGGCAGACTGCGCCGAGAACGGGTAGCACTTGCAGACCGATCACTTCGGCCGATCCGTAGACATAGCGATCCAGGGCCGCGCGGTCGGGATAATCGGTGACGGTCAGATCCATGCGCATCGAGTCCAGGAACGCCCGGAAGAGGCTCCTGTCGAGACCGTATCGCGCCACCGTGTGACCCACCGCGGCGACGACCGGCTCGCCCTGCCCGGGGGAGTCGAGACCGGCCGACAGTTGCCGGGTCAACTCGTCCAGGCGTGCCTGTGGGGTTCCGCCGCCGGGCGTGGGCAGGTCGACGATATCGTCGGCCCAGCGGGCGAAGCCGTAGAGGGCATGTATCGCGGGGCGTTGGGCGGGGGCGAGCAGGCGGGTGGCGAGGAAGAAGGTGCGGCCGTGGCGGGCATTGAGGTCGCGGCAGTCCCGGTAGGCCTGCCGCAGTATCGGGTCGGTGATCGCCGCGGCGTCGAGTTCACTACCGATCATCACCGGAATCCCCCTGTCTCGACAGGCGAAGTAGCGCGGGCGGCGGCAAACGTACCGGTGATGCGGTCGGCGGCCAGCCGCCCGGAGATCAGCACCGGCGGCACGCCGACCCCGGGCACGGTCGAGCCGCCGGCGAGGACGACATTGTCCAGGCCACGGATCATATTGGCCGGTCGCAACGGCCCGGTCTGGGACAGCGTGTGCGCCAGTGCGAAAGGGGTGCCCGCGAGCATGCCCTGGCGCGCCCAGTCCGCTGGTGTGCGCACATGCAGGATCTCCACGCCGGTCAACGGAGTGGGCAGGCGCCGGTTCACCGTGTCGACGAGTTCCTCGGCGTAGGCGGGCCCGAGCCGGTCCCAGTCGAGTGGTGCCCGTGCCAGATTGGGGGCGGGCGCGAGGATCGACAGCAGCTCGCGCCCGGCCGGAGCCAGCAGGGTGTCGGTAGCGGTGGGGCGCGTGACGAGCAGCGACGGGTCCCGCATGGGCCGGCCCCGGCCGAGGATGTCGTCGAAGGTCTGCCGCCAGGCGCGACCGAACAGCAGCGAATGGTGTGCGAGGTGCGGGGCGGGATCGCTGCCGAGGTGCACCACCACGGCCGAGGGAGACGCGACGGGCCGGTGCGGGCGTCGTGAGCGGTGGCCGATCAGCCGGTAGGCGTGGTGCAGCTCAGTGGTGACGACGACCGCGTCACACTCGAATTCTCGTCCGTCGGTGGTGGTGACAGCATGGATCCGGGATCCCGAACGCCGGGTGGATTCCGCGGTGACACCGTAGTGGAAACGCACCCCGGCCGTGGTCGCCGCGGCGGCCAGCGCGTCGGGTAGTGCGCGCATTCCGCCCAGCGGGAAGAACACTCCACCGATGGTGTCCATGTAGGCGATCACGGCGTAGGCGGCCAGCGCGCGCTGCGGCGGGACTCCGGCGTAGAGGGACTGGAAGGTGAAGAGTTTGCGTACGTCCGGGTCGCGCAGGTGGCCGGCGACCGCCCTGTCCCAGCGGCGCAGCCCGCCGGCCAGGACCAGCTGCCCGGCCGCCGGGGTCAGTAGCGACAGCGGTGAATCGACGTTGGCGGCGATGAAGTGATCGAACTCGGTGCGGTACAGGTGGGTCAGCCAGTGCCGCAATTCCAGGTAGCCGTCTGCCTCCCGGGCGCCGGCGAATTCGGTGATCGCCCGGGCCATGGGTTCGGGGCCGGTATGCAGGTCGAGGCTGCGGCCGTCGGCGAAATGGGCGCGGTAGGCCGGGTCGATGGGGACAAGGCGCAGATGCTCGTCGGTATCGGCGCCGACCGCGGCGAACACCTCGTCGATCAGGTCGGGCATGGTGAGCACGGTCGGCCCCAGATCGAGGCGGTAGTCACCGATATCGGCGCGGGCGGCGCGCCCCCCGGGGACCGGTTCACGTTCGAGGACGGTGACCGCGACCCCGCGGCCGGCCAGGTGGATGGCGGCCGATAGTCCGGCCAGCCCCGCGCCGATCACCACGACATGATCACAGCGACCTTCGACGCCGCGCATTGTCTTCTCCTCTCAGAATTCGCGGACGGTACACCGGGCGGCCAGGCCGTCCAACAGGTCGCGCCGGTCGTCGGGAAGTGGCGCGGCGGCCAGTGCGTGGCGCGCCTCGGTGACCCGGTTGTCGATCATGGCCTCGATCCGCGCCGGGGCGCCGGTGGCGGTGATCAGGGTGCGGACCCTGGCGACCTCGGACATGTCCAGTGCCGGCGCGTGCAGCAGGTCGCACAGCTCACGGTGCAGGCGTGAGCCGGCCATGTCGATCGCCGCCACGATCACGGTGGACGCCTTGTGCTGGGCGATGTCGTTATCGGGTTTCCCGGTGACCTCGGGGAGTCCGTAGACGCCGAGGATATCGTCGCGCAGCTGGAACGCTTCGCCGATCGCTCGGCCGTATTCGGTCAGCGCGGCCGTCACGTGCCGGTCGCAGTCCGCCATCGCCGCACCCAGGACGAGGGGCCATTTCACGGTGTAGTCGCCGGATTTGGCGCGTGCGATGGCCAGGACGCCCTCCAGGGTGGGAGTGCTGCGGATGTCGTTGCCCAGGTCGGCGAGCTGACCCATGGCCAGCTCGATGCGCATGCGGTCGTAGTGTGGCCGGACCCGGGTCAACGCGAGTTCGTCCATTCCGCTCTCGCGCAGCATCTGCTCCGCCCAGACCAGGCATATGTCACCGAGCAGCGTGGCCGCGGACTCGCCGAAGCGGCGCGGGCAGCCGGGCAGTCCGTTGCGCTGGTGCCGGTCGGCGAGCCGGCGGTGCGCGGTGGGTTCGCCCCGGCGCCGGGCGGACTCGTCCATCACGTCGTCCTGGAGCAGCGCGAACGCGTGCAACAGTTCCAGTGCCGCGCTGGCCCGTAGCGCTGTGTCGTCTTCGGTGGCGCCGCACAACCAGCCCGCGTACATGAAGGCCGACCGCACGCATTTGCCACCCCCGACGTATTGCCAGAGCACGTGCTGCACCGTCGGCCGTACTCCCGACTCGACGGACTGTTTCTGTACGAACTCGGCCAGCTCGGACAGCACCCGGGCGCGGACCTTCTGCTGCCACTCGGCTGCCGGTCGCTCGGGTTGCCCGGCCCTCCCGTGGGTCCTGGTGGGCTGTGCGCGCCGGGATCCCACGATCTGTGTGTCCATCACAGCTCCTCGACTCCATTGCATGGTGTGGATCACATCTCATTCTAAACCCTTTTCGATGCATAAACGATGCGGGTCAGAGAATATGCACGGACCGGACGACGTCGCCGAGCGCGTCCTCGAGCGAGTCGACCCGGCGGGCGCCGGGGAACGCGGCGGTCGCCGGCCAGCCGGGCCCGGCCAACAGCAGTCGGGCCGGTGTGGGGCAGCCCGGCGGGATCGGGGCCGGCGGTGCCGTCCGCTCCGTCTGCGACCACAGCACCACCACCGGTTCGCGCGGCTGCCGGGTGATGGCGGCGGCCAGTGCGTCGGCGGGGAGTGCGGCGCCGAGAAGCAGGGCCGGTATGCCGGCTTCGGTCAGCGCGGCCCGCAGTACTTCCAGAGGCAGGACATGGTCCTCGCCGGCGGTGCAGGCCAGTAGTACCGGCGCGCGCCCGACCGTGTACCGGATGGGCGGCACCGCCCGATGCAGTGCGGCGGTGGTCGCCCAGGACAGGACATGTTCCACTTCGACGGACCCCGGTGCGTCGGTCTGCCGGCGGACGATATCGGCGAATGCCGGGCGGCACAGCCGGTTCCAGGTGCTCACCACACCGAAATGCGCGATATGGGCGGTGCACAGCGCCAGTAGTTCGGCGGCGTCGAGCCGATCGGCGGCCTCCAGGACCGGTCCCACGTCGCCGAATGTCGGCGCCGGCTCGGCCGCGGAACGCGCGGCCTTCGCGGCGGCGACGGGGGCGACACCGGCGCGGACGAGATCGACCATGCGGCCTAGTACCGCCACGTCGCTCGGCGTGTAGTACCGGTGTGCGCCCGGGCTGTGCCGCGGAGGTCCCAGACCGTAACGCTGGTTCCAGCTGCGCAGGGTCGCCACCGGGATATCCAGGGCCTGGGCCACCGTGCCGACGGTGAACCCGATCGCCGAATCGTCTGTCGGGTCGGTCTCGCGCACGGCTTCACACACCTTTCCGCGCTGGACGGATGCCTGTGTCTCCTCTCCTGTGCGGGCGGTTCCGGGGCCGCTCGGCCACCCTCGACGTCTCGGGATCGATCCCGGGATTCCACCGGTGAGGCTTCACGCTACTCGCTCAATGATGCGAAATCGATTCACTCGTTCGGCGGTGGCCGGCGCCGACCCGATCACCGGCTCCCGGCCGGGCCCGTCCGCGAGTTGCCCGGCACGAGCCCGCCGATTTTCACTCGGTGGTGGCCGCGGGGGTGCGATGATCTCGGTCGTCGGCCGGTGGGTCACGAGGGTGACCGCCGTCTGTCACGGCGTCCGGGGACGGTGGTCACCGAACGGCGAAGGGACACCGGCGGGAACGTGTATCCGCTACCGGCGGTGTTCCCGCAACTGATCGAACGGCGTAGGGAACGAGAGCGTAGTGGGCGGAACAGATCGTTTGTTCGGCATCCTCCGGCCGAGCCTGCCGGTGGTCGATTTCGACGAATGGAGCAGGGGCACCCGGGCGGAGAAGTTGCGTCCGATGGCGCGGCACTGGGCGGAGGTCGGATTCGGCACACCGGTGCTGTTGCACCTGTGCTACGTCGTCAAAATCGGCCTCTACGTGCTCGGCGGCTGGTTGTTCGCGCTGACGACCGAAGGTATCGACGGGTTCACCGCGGTCGGTGACTGGTGGTCGGAGCCGATCGTCTTCCAGAAGGTCGTGCTGTTCACGATGCTCTTCGAAGTGGTTGGGCTGGGCTGCGGGTTCGGGCCGCTGAACAACCGGTTCTTCCCGCCCATGGGTTCCGTCCTGTATTGGTTGCGTCCCGGCACCATCCGCCTGCCGCCCTGGCCGGATCGGGTGCCGGGTACCCGGGGCACCCGCCGCACCCTGTTCGAAGTGGTGTTGTACGCGGCACTGCTGATCATGCTGGTGGTGGCGCTGGTGTCGGACGGAACCGGGCCGGACGCGGCGCTCGACACAACCGTAGGGGTCCTGCCGGTCTGGCAGATCGCGGCGGTGCTCGGGTTGCTCGCCGTGCTCGGGCTGCGCGACAAGACCATCTTCCTGGCGGCGCGCGGTGAGGTATACGCGGCACTCGCGGTCACGTTCCTCTTCGGCGGTGTGGACCTGATCGTCGGCGCAAAAATCGTTTTCGTCGTCATCTGGATCGGTGCGGCGGTATCGAAGCTGAACAAACATTTCCCCTTCGTGGTGTCGACGATGATGTCGAACAGCCCGGTGGTGCGGCCCCGGGCGCTCAAACGTCTGTTCTTCGAACGTTTTCCCGACGATCTGCGGCCGGGTCGGCTGTCGCGGTGGTTCGCGCACGGCGGTACCGCGGTGGAGATGGGCGCGCCGCTGGTGCTGTTCTTCGCGCACGGGGGCTGGCCCACGGCCGTCGCCGCCACCGCGCTGATCGGCTTCCACCTGGTGATCCTCACCGCGATACCGATGGGCGTACCACTGGAGTGGAACGTCTTCATGATCTTCGGAGTGCTGACGCTCTTCGTCGCACACGCCGATATGGGCCTGTCCGCGGTGAGCGACCCACTGCCGGTGGTGCTGCTGTTCATCCTTCTCGCCGGGGTGGTCGTCCTGGGGAACCTGTTCCCACGCAAGGTGTCGTTCCTCCCCGGAATGCGCTACTACGCGGGTAACTGGGACACCACGCTCTGGTGTATCCGGCCTTCGGCCGACGCGAAGATCCGGGAGGGGATCGTCGCCGTCGCGACCATGCCGGCCGCGCAGTTGCAACGCTTCTACGGAAGCCCGGAGGCCGCGCAGATCCCGCTGTACCTCGGCTACGCCTTCCGGGCCTTCAACACCCACGGCAAGGCGTTGTTCACGCTCGCACACCGCGCGATGGCCGATCACGACGAGTCCGAGTACGTCCTTACCGACGGTGAGCGCATCTGCTCCACCGCGCTCGGCTGGAACTTCGGGGACGGTCACCTGCACAGCGAACAGTTGATCGCCGCCCTGCAAGAGCGCTGCGGGTTCGAGCCGGGGGAGGTCCGGGTGGTGTTGCTGGACGCGCAGCCGATCCACCGGCAGACCCAGCGCTACCGGCTCGTGGACGCCGCGACCGGGGAATTCGAGACCGGTTCGGTGCGGGTCGCCGATATGGTCGTACGCCAGCCGTGGGACGACGATGTGCCGGTGTACCCGGACCGCCGGGTCTGAGGGGGCGCACGGCGGTTTCTGTCGGTCCCCGCTGTCAGGCTGAGCCGATGAGGTCCGCTGTCCGCGCGGTACACGAGATCGTCACCGCGATCACCCCGATCGACGAGCTGGAACGCGCCCAGCTGGCCGAGGCCGCGAACTGGGTGGCCCGCACCGACGACATATTCCGCCGTGCGAGACCGGCCACGTTCGGGCGGCATCTGGTGTCCTATGTCGTGGTGGTCGATCCGACCGGGGACGCGGTGTTCCTGGTGCACCACATCAAGGCCGGCCGCTGGCTCCCGCCGGGCGGCCATGTCGAACCCGGCGAACATCCGGCCCTGACCGCCCGCCGGGAAGCCGCGGAGGAACTCGGTGTGACCGCCGCTCCCGGTCTCCACCACGACCCGCTGTTCCTCACCATCACCACCACCGTCGGAATCGACGGCGGCCACGAAGATGTCAGCCTCTGGTACGTTCTCGTCGCCGATCGGAGCACCGAGTTCACCCTCGACCCGGGCGAGTTCCACGCCGGCCGGTGGTGGGGCATGGACGAGGTGGCCGGTGCGGAGCCGGCCGGGTTCGATCCGCACTTCCCCCGGTTCCTCGCCAAGTTGCGGCGCGTCCTTGCTGCCGGCGGGCCGTCGCGGTATCCGATGCGGCCGGTGGCCGACGATATTCCGTGGTCACCGTCGGATCCATGAGGCGGTGCGCAAGAACCACCGGGGACTTCGGCGACTTCCGGGCCGGGACGACGGGCGCGGTGGCGGCCGGTGCGCGCGGAGCCGGGAGATCGGGGCGGGAGACCGCGCGGCAGGTCCGTCGTCCACATGGCCGGCGCGTCCGCGTGTCTACACTGACCCGCGTGTGGCAGAACGAGATGATCGGATCCCGGGCCGCGCGGCATCGCATCGCGGAGGCGATCGGCGGTGTCTCCGATGAGGTCCGGTATACGGAAGTGGGGTGCTGATGTCGACGGGGCCCGAATCCGAGGGAGTGCTGGTGCCGGCTGTATTGGGGCGAGCCCATGACCGCGCCGAGGAGTTGGCGGCCCTCGCCGACCGTGCGGGTATCCAGGTGGCGGTGGCGGAATCGCTGACCTCCGGCCAGGTCGCGGCGGCGCTGGGTGCGGCGAGTAATTCGGGGGAGTGGTTCCGCGGTGCGGTGGTGGCCTACAGCCGGGAGGTGAAGCACCGCGTACTCGGGGTACCGGACGGGCCGGTGGTCTGCGAGGCAGCGGCCCGGGCGATGGCCGAGGGGGTGCGGACGCTGTTCGACGCCACATTGTCCGTGGGAGTGACGGGTGCCGGCGGGCCCGACCCGCAGGACGGACAGGAGCCGGGGTCGGTGTGGTTCGCCGTCGCGGTCGAGGGGCGGGTCACCGCGACGTTCCGGCTGTTCGAGGGCGAACCCGCCGAAATCCTGGACCAGGTGGTCGATCACGCGGTCGAGCTGCTGCTCGACGCGGCGCGAGACCTGCAGGGCTGACCTGCCGGCGCCGCCGCGTGCGCCGCTCTACTCGCCGGGAAACTATTAGGTAGGGTAACGACCGTGGCGACAGTCGAGATCGAGATGCCCGGTGGATCCGCCGAAGCGTACGTGGCCGGAGCGGCCGGCCCGGGTGTTCTGCTCTATCAGGACGCGATCGGTCTGCGTCCCCAGATCGAGCGGATAGCGGACCGGATCGCCTCGTGGGGTTATGTGGTGCTGGCGCCGAACGTGTTCTGGCGCGACGGGCGGGCCGCGGAGCTGGCGCCGAAGGGTGACCTGAGCGATCCGGAGAGCCGAAAGGCCTTCATGGCCACCGGTGTCATGGATCGCGTGGCCGGGTTGACGCCGGAGATACTGCGGGCGGACGGCGACGCCTGGCTGTCCGCGCTGCACGGCCTCGCCGGCGTGACCGGGTCGGCGGTGGGAGTGACGGGCTACTGCTTCGGCGGACGGGCCGCGCTGCGGCTGGCCGCGCACCGGCCCGCCGAGGTCGCCGCGATCGGCCTGTTCCACACCGGTGGCATCGTCGTCGACGAGCCGGACAGCCCGCATCTCGAGGTCCCCGGCATCCGGGCAGCGGTGCTGGCCGGACATGCCGACAAGGACGGGTCGAACACTCCGGAACAGATCGCGGTGTTCGACGCCGCGCTGCGAGACGCCGGGCTCGACTACCGCACCGCGGTGTACCCGGACGCGGCACACGGCTACACCATGGCCGATACGGCGGCCTACCAGGAGGCGGGCGCGGAACGGCACTATCGCGAACTGCGCGAGCTGTTCGCCCGCACGCTGCCGCGGTAGCCGGGACGGCCGCGGATCAGCCGCCGGTCGCGTGCGGCCATCCGATGCAGGCAACATCGTTGAAGGCGCGCTGTTCCTCCGTGGTGCGCGGCGCGGGCAGCCAGGGCATCCAGGGACAGAGATGATCGAACGAGGCATTGACCGCTTCGCACTGGGCTGCCGGATCACCGGTTTCCCAGCGCCGCACCACGAGGTCACCGAGGTCGAACCGCTGCGGCGGAACGATTCCCGGAGCCAGTGCGGGCGGGTGGGTGGTATCCACCTCGCCGTCATCCCGACACCGGCGGGCACCGGGCAACCGGTTTGTCTGGGCGGTCCCGGTCGTGCCCGGCGACGCGGTCCGCAACACCGGAGCACGGACCATCCGCGCCTGCCGCGTTCCCGGTCGATACAGTCGAAACGGTGCGCACCGATCGGAAACTCGTCGTCCTCACGGCCGCCCTGGGTCTGGCGCTGGCCGGTTGCTCCTCCGCACCGCCCGAACCGGACACCGTCGCCGAACGCTTCACCGAGGCGCTGAACAGCGACGATATCGGTGCGGCCGCGGCACTCACCGATGATCCGGCACGAGCGGGGGAAGCGCTCGGCTCCCTCTACGACGGATTGGGCAAGGAGGCGACCTTCGCGGTCGCCGGGGTACACGAGGACACCTTCACCCTCGAGGTGACCTAGAAACTGGGGGCCGAAGGCGGCAAGGAATGGAAGTACACGACCACCGGGACCGCCGGCGAGACCGACGACGGCTGGAAAGTGCACTGGAACCCGGCCACCGTCGCGCCGGGGCTCGAGACCGGACCGCTGAGCTACGCACCGGTGTACCCGCGGCCCGCCCGTGTCCTGGACGCCGCGGGCGGTGAGCTCATGACCGAGCAGGTGGTGACCCTCGTCCAGTTGGCGCCCGGCGCCGATACCGCCGCCGCGGCCGCCCTGCTCGCCCCGCTCGCCGCCGGGATCACCCCGGCCTCGCTGGATGCCGAACTGGCCGCCGCGCAGGGCCGACCGGTGACGGCGATCAGTCTGCGCGAAGCCGATATCGCACCGGTCCGGGACGCGCTGACCGCTGTCCGCGGGGTGACCCTCGCCCCGCAGACGCGGCTGCTGACCACCGACAAGGCGATATCCGCGCCGACCCTGTCCGGACTGAGCGAACTGTGGCAACAGCAGGCCGACGACGCCGCCGGTTGGGCGGTGCGCGCGCAGACCGCGGACGGCACAGTGCGGATCGCCGGCGCGGACCCGGGGTCCAGCACCGATATCCGGTCCACCATCGATATCGGGTTGCAACGGGCCGCGGAAGCCGCACTGGACCCGGTCGCCACCCCCGCGGCGATCGTCGCGATGCGGCCCTCGACCGGCGAGGTCCTGGCGGTCGGGCAGAACGCCGCCGCCGACGGAGAAGGGGCGATAGCGCTCACCGGTCTGTATCCGCCGGGCTCGACCTTCAAGACGGTCACCGCCGCCGCGGTGCTGGACGCGGGCCGAGCGACCCCCGACACCGTGTTGCCCTGTCCCGGGGTCGCCGATATCGAGGGTCGCCGCATACCCAACGACGACAGTTTCGATCTGGGGCAGGTCCCGCTGCACACCGCGTTCGCGCACTCCTGCAACACCACCATGGCAGGGCTCGCCGTCACACTGCCGCCGGAGGCGCTGAAGGGCGCCGCCGAGCGGCTCGGGCTGGGCGTGGATTATGTGACGCCCGGGCTGACCACCGTGACCGGCGGCGTGCCGGTCGCGCAGAGTCCGGCCGAGCGAGTGGAGGCCAGTATCGGGCAGGGGCAGGTGACGGCCTCACCGTTCGGTATGGCGTTGGTCGCCGCGTCCGTGGCCCACGGGACCACCCCGGCTCCGGTACTGGTCACCGGTTCGCCGGGCGTACCCGACCGGACGCCGCAGCCGCTACCCGCTACGGTCACCGGCGATCTGAAAACCATGATGCGGGAAACCGTCACGGCGGGTACGGCCACCCGGTTGGCCGATATCCCGGGTCTGCTCGGGAAGACCGGCACCGCGGAATACGGTGACAACAGCAGCGCGCACGGCTGGTTCATCGGAATCCAGGACGATCTGGCCTTCGCGGTGTTCGTCGCCGACGCGGGTAGTTCCGGCCCCGCCGTCGACGCGGCGGGGCGGATGCTGCGGGCACCGCGCTGACCGCGGGGGCCTCCGGCCCGCCGTCGATCAACGGGCGCTCGCTTTTCGTAGCCGCCGGACGCCCTCGTCCAAGGTCTCGGGACGTTTACAGAAGGTGAAGCGGACGAGATGGCGCCACGCGGCCGGATCGTCGGTGAACACACTGACCGGCACCGCGGCCACCCCGAGTCGTGCGGGCAGTTCCCGGCAGAACCGGATCCCGTCGTCCTCACCCGTGGGGCGGATATCGGCGCAGACGAAGTAACTCCCCGCACTGGGATGCACCCGGAACCCCGTCTCGGTCAGCGCCGCGGACAGGCGCAGCCGCTGCTCGGAGAGCCTGGCGCGCAGCCGGGCCACCCAGTCGAGTTCCTGGGTGAGCGCGTGCGCCACGGCGGGCTGGAACGGCCCGCCGCCCACGAAGGTGAGGAATTGTTTGGCGGCGAGGACCGCGTCGATCAGGGGAGCCGCTCCGCAGATCCAGCCGATCTTCCAGCCGGTGACGCTGAAGGTCTTCGCGGCACTCGACACCACCAGTGTCCGGTCGGCCATCCCGGGGAACCCGGCGATGCTCAGATGTTCGGCGTCGTCGTACACCAGGTGCTCGTACACCTCGTCGGTCAATACCAGCAGGTCGTGTGCGCAGGCGATCTCGGCGAGGGCGGCCAGGTCGGCGCGGTCGAGGACCGTGCCGGTGGGATTGTGCGGTGAGTTCAGGATCAGCATCCGCGTGGCCGGGGTGATCGCGGCGCGCAGACTGTCGTGATCGAGGACGAAGCGGTCCCCGTCGGGGACCAGCCGGGCGGTGCGCCGGTGTGCTCCGGCCAGGGCCACCGCCGCCGGGTAGGAGTCGTAATAGGGCTCGATCAGCACCACTTCGGCGCCGGGTTCGACCAGGCCGAGGACCGCGGCGCTGATCGCCTCGGTGGCGCCGACGGTCACCAGCACCTCGGTGTCCGGGTCGTACCGCGTCCCGTAGCGGCGGGCACGGTCGGCGGCGATAGCCCGCCGCAGCACCGGCATACCGCGGCCGGGCGGATACTGGTTGAGTCCCTCGGCGATCGCGGCACGGGCGGCCTCGAGCATGCCCGCGGGCCCGTCGCTGTCCGGAAAGCCCTGCCCCAGGTTGATCGCCTCGTGCCGGACCGCGAGTTCGGTCATCTCGGCGAAGATCGTGGCGGCGAAGGGCCGCAGCCGGTCGACGGTGGGGGCTCGGTCACGCATCACACGAGCCTAGACGGCCCACACCGTCGCGGCGGGCCCGCTCACGCCTCGCCGCCGGGCCGGCTTCCTGTCGATCCGGCCAGTTCGGCGAGCGGACTGCCCTCGAACCGAGTGAGGAGGTCGGCAGGGTCGTCGTAGACCGCGACCGCGCCCGCCTCGTGGAGTTCCGCGCGGCTGATGCCGCCGGACCGGAAGCCGATGAAGTCCAGTTCCGCTCGCCGGGCCGCTTCGGCGTCCCATACCGTGTCGCCGACGAAGAGGGCCGACCCGGCCCCGGTGCCGGCCCGGTCGAGCGCGGTGCGCACGATATCGGGGCGCGGTTTGGCGGTGCCGACGTCCTCGCTGGAGGTCTGTGCCGATACCACCTCCGATGGGCCCAGGACCTCGCGTAGTACCGACAGTTCGTCCTCCGGCGCGGAGGTCGCCAGTACCACGGTCAGCCCCGCCGCCGCGACCCGTTCGAGCAGTTCGCGCGCCCCGTCGACCGGGCGCATGAGCGACCCGGAATCCAGGTAGTAGCGCAGATGTAGATCCTTCGCCTGGTCCCGGGTGTCGTCGTCGGCATCGGGCAGCAGGGTGCTCACCAGCAGTGAGCCGTCCATACCGATACTCCGGTGCACCCGCCAGGCGTCCACCTCGGCGCCGACTTCCCGGAACGCCCGGGTCCAGGCGTGGACGTGCAGATAGTTCGAATCGACCAGCGTTCCGTCGATATCGAACAGCACGGCGCCTGCGGAATCGGTCTCGGGCACGGGCGCTCAGCTCCTGGCGTCGCGGGGGACACCGGTGGACCACAGCGCCCACAGGATCAGGACCGGCTGGAACAGCAGTCGCACGAAGCGCTTCTCGTCGGTGTCGAGCCGGAAGGCCGGTCGGTGGTCCCGCCACTGGGCGATATTGCCGGGGAATACCGCGACGAAGAACAGCGCGGCGATCCGCCCCATCCGGACCCGATCCCGGGTCATGACGGCCAATCCCGCGCCGAGCATGATCTCCACACCGCCCGAGGCCATCACGACGCCGTCCTTGTCCAGCGGTACCCAGTCGGGCACCTGGGCCTGGAACTCCCGCCGGGCCCAGAACAGATGGCTCAGGCCCGCGAACACCAGCGCCGCCGCCAAGAGGTAGCGGGCGATCGTACGAGCCGGTGTGGTGGGCGCACTCCCCGATTCGTGACTGGCCATGCGCCGCAGCCTACCCGCGGCGGTGGTGGTGACGGTGCCGCGCAGCGCCGTGTCCCCGCGGTCGCCGGCTCGCCGGGCACTCCTCGGGCCGCGGCTACCGGGCACCAAACATGTTGCGAACGGGCGATTTCGGACGTTTCGGTCGCGCGCGGGATTCGCTCGGGACCGTGTAAGAATCGTCGCGATGCTCACCTATGTTCAAGCGACGGTGATCGGTGTGGTGCAGGGCGTCACCGAACTGTTCCCGGTGTCGAGCCTCGGCCACTCGGTGCTGATCGCCGCTTGGCTCGGCGGCGACTGGCGGACGTTGATCGGCGCGCAGGAATCCGAAGCGGAAACGCCGTACCTGGCCTTCGTGGTGGCGTTGCACGTGGCGACCGCGGTCGCGTTGCTCTGTCACTACCGGCGGGACTGGTACGCCATCCTCGCCGGTTTCCTCACCACACTGCGGACCAGGCGCGCGGCCACGGTGGCGCAGCGGCTGGCGTGGCTGATCGTGATCGCTTCCGTTCCGGTGGCTGTCCTGGGCCCGCTGCTGGTCCACACCCTGCACGAATTGTTCGCCGCACCGGTCTGCGCGGGCTTCTTCCTCACCCTCAACGGGCTCGTCCTGCTGCTGGGGGAGGGGCTGCGGCGGCGTAACGAGCCCACGCTCGCGGAGTACGGGCGGCGGTTCGCGTTGCAGGGATCGGGACGCCGGCCGGCGGCCGGCACGGAGAGCGCGCGCCGCCAGGCCGACCGGCGGCTGGCCGCCCTCGATATGCGCGACGCCCTCGGTATCGGTGTCGCCCAGCTCGGCGCCCTTCTCACCGGCTTCAGCAGGGCGGGCCTGACCATGGTCGGTGGGCTGTGGCGCGGGCTGGAACACGTGCACGCGGCCAAATTCGCCTTCCTGCTCGCCACCCCGGCCATCCTGGGTGCGGGCCTGGTGGAGCTTCCCGAACTCCTCGGACCGGAGGCCGAGGGTATCCACGGGCCGATCCTGGTGGGCGCGCTGGTCTCAGGCGCTTCGTCCTGGTTCGCCGTCCGGTTTCTGGAGCGGTACTTCCAGACGCGCACCCTGTTGCCCTTCGCCGTGTATTCGCTGATCGCCGGTATCGCTTCGGTCATCAGGTTCTGCTGACCGCGATCCGATCGGTACTTCCGGGCGCCGTCGGCGTGGACACTTCGGGCGTACGCTCGCACCCACCGGACCGTGGTCGATCATCGGGCCCGGCGGGGCACAGGCCGCTGTGGTCGGCCACGAGCGGAATCGGCGTGTCGCAGTGAGATCGGGACATGTCGGGTAACCCGCCCGCTCCGGCAAAAATTCATGCTACTTTTCGTCACACATATTCCATCAGGGTGTGGAGGTTCGGTGCCGGACGGTACGTACGAGTTGTTCGGGTGGTCGGCGGCGCCCGCCGGCGAAGGCGGTGGCGCGGCGCTGGATCAGGTCGCGATCATGACCGGGGCGGCCGGGGTCATCGCACTGGGACTCCTCTGGGTCGGGTACCTGCACCGCACCGGCCGGATCACCTGGTTGCAGCGGCTCGCCGATCGGCTGGGCCGGGTGTTCAACCGGCCCGGCTGGGTGGCGCTGCCACTGGCGATGTTCCTGGCGACCATCCTGACCGCGCTCCTGGGTTTCATCTGGGACGTGAGCCTGCACATCGGCAACGGCCGGGACGAGGGACCGCTGGCCAATCCGGCGCACTATTTCATCCTCGCCGGGCTGTTCTTCCTCTTCGCGGCCGGGATGGCGGCCATCGTGCTGCCGCGGGACGAGAAACCCGGTCCCGCGGCGGTGCGGATCACCCGCACCTGGTACGCGCCCGTCGGGGGCATCCTGCTGGCCGGAGCCGGCCTCTACGCCCTGATCGGTTTCCCGCTCGACGACGTCTGGCACCGGATCTTCGGTCAGGACGTGACCCTGTGGGGACCCACGCACCTGATGTTGATCGGCGGCGCCGGATTCTCGCTGATCGGTGTGCTGCTGCTCGAGTTCGAGGGCAGGCACAACCGGCCGCAACCACAGGAGCCGGAGACACGCCGGATGTGGCTGCTGCGCGCCTTCGCCTTCGGTGGCCTGCTCATCGGATTGTCGGTGTTCCAGGTCGAATACGACTTCGGTGTGGAACAGTTCCGGCTGGTGCTGCAGCCGATGCTGATCGTCGCGGCGGCCACGATCGCACTGGTGGCCGCGCGACTGACTCTCGGCCCGGGCGGCACGCTGGTCGTGGTCGGGTTCGCCGCGGTGGTGCGGGCCGTCGTCGCCGTCCTGGTGGGCGGCCCGATCATCGATGCGCCGCGGAATGTGTTCCCGCTGTATCTCGGCGTGGCGGTCGTGGTGGAACTGCTGGCCCTGCTGCCGTGGGTCCGGCACCGGATTGTCTGGGGCGCGGTCTGCGGTCTCCTGGCGGCCACCCTCGGGCTCTGGCTCGAATCACTCTGGGTCGGGGCGATGTTCGTGAACCCGTGGCCCGCGGGGATGTGGCCGGAACTGCTGGCCATGGCGGTGCCCACCGGGATCGCGGGCGGTGTCGTCGGGGCCATGCTGGCCGTCGTGCTGCTCGCGGAACCGCTGCCGCGGCCCGCGGTGCGCCGGACGCTGGTGGCGGTGGCGGTCGCGGTGGTGGCCGCGGCCACCACCAACGGCTTGATGATCGATGTCCCCGAAGGAGCCCGGGCAGCGGTGCAACTGCGAGACGCCCCCGGACAGGGCGGCCGGATGGTGTACGCGGATATCCGGATCACCCCGGCGGACCTTGTCGGCACCGACCCGGAATGGGTCGAGATCCTGTCCTGGCAGGGCGGTGTGGGTAGTGACAGCCCCGGCCGGGGCCTGGTGGTCGACCAGCTCCGGCGCGAGGACGCGGGACACTACGTCTCGACGAAACCCGTACCGGTGCACGGTTCGTGGAAAACGCTGCTACGGGTCCAGGACGGCCGGACACTGACCGCGCTGCCGATCTTCATGGCCGCCGACCCCGGTATCGGCGCGGCGGAGATCCCGGCGCTCGACTCGTTCACGCGACCCTTCGTCTCCGAGATCACGGTGCTGCAGCGGGAGCGGTCGTTCGATCATCCGGCCTGGCTGTTCGCGGCGGCCTCGCTGGTCGTGCTGGGGTGCAGCCTTGTCCTGGTCGCCGCGCTGTCGTGGGGCGCGGCCCGGATCAACGACCGGTATCTGCGCGACACGCCCGCGGGGGAGAAGGAACGGGCGCCCGCGCGATGACCGATCGATACGACGGCGTGGATCTGCTCGCCGACCATTCGATCTTGCTCGCGGTGCCCGCGTTCCTCCCGGCGTTCCTCATCGCCGCGGTTGTCATCGTCATCGCCGTCCGCGACCGCCGGCGCGGAGACGACGAGGATCCGCCCGCCGACCCCGATACCGACAAGGAGGACTGATGCCGTCCGTCTCCCGCCTGTGCGTTCCGGTGCTGGCCGCCGGCCTGCTCGCCGCCGGCTGCGCGAGCAGCGAACCGGAACAACCCGCGGCGAGCAGCGCGAGTGCGGCACCGAGCGCCGCGGCCGTGGTCCTCCCGGTTCGAATCGCCGGCGGCACGGTGACCCCGGCCGACGCCAGGCTCGAGGTCCGGGTGGGCCGGCCGATCGAAATCGTCGTCGACAGTGACACCGCCGACGAGCTGCACGTGCACGCCGAGCCGGACCACACCTTCGCGATCACACCCGGGACCGGCGAGCGTTTCCGGTTCACCGTCGACATACCGGGGCGGGTGGAGATCGAACTGCACCACGCCGGTCGTACGGTGGCCACCCTGCTCGTGCGCGAATGACACTGCTGGCCCACGGCCTTGGCGGCGCCACCGACCTGCCGATTCCGCTGACCTATGCGCTGATCGGCGCGGCCTGGGCGCTCACCTTCTCGTTCGCGGTGATCGCCTTCGCCTGGCGGGAACCGCGACTGGACCCGGATTCGCCCGGCATCGGTATACCCCAGGCGGTGCGGTCGATCGTGGACGCGCCGGTCGTGCGCGCGGGGATCGCGGCGGTGAGCGTGGCGGCCTTCGGCGCGGTCCTGGCGATCGGCGCGTTCGGGCCCGCCGATCCGGCCCGGAATCCGGTCCCGGGTGTCCTGTACGTCTTCGTATGGGTCGGGGTGCCCCTCGCTTCGCTCGTGGTAGGGCCGGTGTGGAAGGTGCTCTCCCCGGCGCGGGCGGTGTATCGCGGGTACTGCGCGGTCGCGCGCCGCCGGCCCGGGACCGGCCTGCTGCGGTACCCCGACGCGTGGGGAAGATGGCCGGCGGCACTGGGGTTGTTCGGCTTCGTCTGGCTGGAACTCGCCGCGCCGAATCCCGGTTCGGTCACCGCGGTGACCCTGTGGCTCGCCGGATACCTGGTTCTCACCGTGGCCGGGTTGCTCGTCTTCGGCACCGTCTGGGCCGAGCGGGCCGACCCGCTCGAGGTGTACAGCAGCCTGCTCGGGCGGTTGAGCCCGATCGGCCGAGGCGATGCGGGCGCACTGGTGTTGCGCGCACCGCTGGCGAATCTCGCGGGAACACCGGTGGGCGCGGGTTCGGTGGCGGTGGCCGCGACCCTGCTGGGCTCCACGGCATTCGACAGTTTCTCTCTGTTCCCGTGGTGGCGGAGCCTGGTATCCGAGGCCGGGCCGCCACCCACGCTGATGTCCACGCTGGGGTTGCTGGCGTTCATCGGCGTGGTCGGAGTGAGTTTCCGGTTCGCCGCGGCAGCCACCGGAGGTCTCTCCCGCGCCGACCGCCGCCGGTTACCCGGTGTACTCGCCTATACGCTGACGCCGATCATCGCCGGGTACGTGATCGCCCACTATCTGAGCTTCCTGGTGGAGAAGGGCCAGGCGACGGTGATCTTGTTCGCGGACCCGTTCGGGTACGGCTGGAACCTCGGCGGATTGGCCGATCGCGAGGTCGCCTATGTGCTCTCCGCGCAGCCGGCGGTGCTGGGCACGCTCGAGGTGCTCGCGGTGGTGTTGGGCCATATCCTCGGTGTGGCCGCCGCGCACGATCGTTGTCTGCAGCTGCTGCCGCGCGCGCATCGGCTCACCGGGCAGCTCGCGCTCGTGCTGCTCATGGTCGGATTCACCTTCACCGGGCTCTACCTGCTCTTCGACGCCTAGCTGCGTCGTCGCTGTGTACCGGCCCCCGTAGGTCGTCCATGTTCGCGGCACTCCGGGGGCGGGTTCTTCGTCATCGCCTCCGGCGGGCCGAAGCTCGTGATGCCCGACGCCTTGGCCGACAACGTGGCCCAGAATCTGGCCAGCCCGCTCGGAATGCCGGCCTTCATCGGATCGGCCGAGGTCGCGGGGCGGTATCGGTCTGCTGGTGCCGGGGTCGAGTGCCCTCGCTACCGGGAGTCTTTCCGTGCTCGCCGCCGGGACCCAGGCGTTCATCGCCGGCGAGCCCGCGATGGCGATCTTGCCGCTGGCGCTCGCCGCGATCTTCACGTGGAACGCCTCCGAGCGCCGCGCCACCCTCATCGAGCCGCGCGACTCGCTCGCACGTGACGAATCCATAGGTAAGACCGGCGAGAGGGGGGCGGGGCCCCCCGAGCCGGGCCAGCCG